>JAYEOP010000310.1 GCA_034723125.1 Bacteroidota bacterium
GATGAAAGATTTTAGGAAAGCCGTATGCGGGAAAACCGCACGTACGGTTTGACGAGGGGGCTGAGAGGAAAAGGTCTGAATTGAGGTTTATACCCATTACCGCTTTTCCTTTCACTCTACTCTACCGAGAACAAATAAATAAGGATGCAGGATTCAGGATGCAAGATTCAGGATTAAGAACAAATTTCACCCCTTTTCAAAATAGCAACAAAAAACTTTGGTATTAAAAAAAATAGTCTGACATTTGCACAAATTTAAAATATTCTTATTAGATAAATTAACAAAGAAAATGGCAGTAAAAATTAGATTACAAAGGAAAGGAAGAAAAAAAGTTCCCTTTTACAACATTGTTGTTGCAGATGTTCGTTCACCAAGAGATGGTAGAATTATTGAAAGAATAGGTTCATATAACCCAGTTCCTGCAATTCCGGCAATTGTCCTTGATGCGGACAAAGCACTTGAATGGCTTCAAAAAGGAGCTCAACCTACAAAAACAGTAAAAAACTTACTTTCTCGTGAAGGCGTTCTTTACAAAAAGCACTTACTACGTGGTGTAAAAATGGGCATTCTTACTGAAGAAGAAGCTGAAAAGAAATTTACTGAATTCCTCGCAGAAAAAAGAGAGAAAATTGATAAACAAAGTTCTAAAATCAACGAAGACAAGAAGAAGAAATCAAAAGAAGCTCTTGAAAACGAAGCTAAGGTAAATGAAAAAAGAGCTAAAAAAATAATGGAAAAACGCAGAGAACTCTTAGAAGAAGAAGCTCCTAAACAAGAAGAAGAAAAAGTTGACGAAATTGAAGAAACTAAAGAAGAAGTAAAAAAAGAAGAACCAAAAGAGAAAGAAGAACCAAAAGAAGTAAAAACTGAAGAAAAGAAGGAAGAAGTGAAAAAAGAAGAGGATAAAAAGAAAGAAGAAAAATAGTTTTTAACTTTTCATAAATAATTAAAGGGAAATGTCATTAGATATTTCCCTTTTTTTTATCTTTGTAAGCATAAAGGGGACTCCTAAAAAATAATACACAATATTTGTTCAATAAAAACAAAAATGCTAGAACGAGAGAATTTTATAAACATTGGCACTATTATCAAAACTCATGGATTTAAGGGATTGATAAAAGTGGATTTTATTCTGGAATTTGACAAAACTGAAGATGAAGATAATTTTCTTTTCATTCTTATAAATAACAAAGTAGTTCCTTTTTATATTGAAAATCTTGAGAAAATCGGAAATGACATTACACTGATTAAACTAGAAGATATAGACACAAAAGAAGAGGTACAACAATATGTTGGAATGGATGTTTGTATTCAAAAAGAAAAAGTAAATATTGATGAAAAGCAACTTGCAAACTCATTAGGAATAATTAATTATTCAATTATAGATCAGGATAATAAAAAAATCGGATTGATAAATGATGTTTTTGATAATGCAGGACAAACACTTTTTCAAGTACTAGATGGTGAAAAAGAAATCCTTATTCCATTCCATGAAGACTTACTAATTGACTTAGATGCTGACTCACAAACCATTTCTTTGCAAATTGCAGATGGTTTGATTGAGTGAGTTAGAATTTTTAATTAAAACACAATTTACCCACTATTATGGAAGAGTTTTTACCAGGCGACAAAGTAGAATTTATTGATGATAACTCATCAGGAAAAGTAATTTCAATCATTGACAAAAGCCAACTAATGATTGAGTTGGAAGAAGGATTGGAAATACCTGTTCAAAAAGATGATATTATAAAAGTAAGTAGCCGAAAACCAAAGCCAGAAAGCTTAAGCGAAAAATACAAAGAAGATGCAACAGCTTTGCATAAACCCATATCCGAGCAAAGCGGAATACAGTTAGCAATTATAAATGAACATGACAATCTTTTTAGTTTTCATTTAATTAATGATACTTCAAAATTCATTTATTTTACATTTTATGAAAAATCAGAAAAAAATGAACAAGCAGTAACAAAAGGAGAACTTAAAAGTTTTGAGCATAGCAGACTAACGAATCTTGACATTAGCAAGTTTGACACCTTAGCTGAATATGAGCTACAAATTTTAATTTTCGATCAAAATGCATCAAAAATCCCTGAACCAATTATCTACTCCTTTAAACCAAAAGGTAAAAACTTTATTAATCAAAATACAAATGCACCTTTGATTAACCAAAAAGCATATTTAATTTCAATTGATAAAAAATCAACTAAAGTTCAAAAAACTATTATAAAACAAAAACAGGATAAACCCTCACCTCCACAAAATATTCATAAAATTGATAAACCATCAAATATAATCGACCTGCATATTGAAAAAATAAATCCTAATTATGAGATAATGAGCAAAAGAGAAATATTTGATTCTCAGTTCAATTACTTCATAAATTCCCTTGAAAAAGCAATTGCATTAAATTTTGAAAAAATTGTTTTTATTCATGGAATTGGTGTGAGTTCATTAAAAAACAAAATAACTGATTACCTTAATAAAAATGAAAATATTAAGGAAGTAAAAGATGCAGACATTAGAACGTTTGGATTTGGAGCAACTGAAGTAATTTTTTCAAAATAATACCTCAAGTTTCGCATTTGAATATAAAGAATTGTTTCATGCTTTGTGATTCTTACTGTCTTAGAGCCTTCGTGGCTAATTATCAATATCTTGCCACAAAGACACCAAGGCACAAAGTTACACAAAGATTTTGGTGTCATTTCTTTTTTCTCATTGTTAATTA
>JAYEOP010000311.1 GCA_034723125.1 Bacteroidota bacterium
GAGATTCTTTATACTTTCCAATTGATTCAACCGAAGATGAATGTGTAGCAGATTTTTCATTCACGGAAGATGAATTTGATGAAATGACTTATGAATTTACGGATAAATCAACAGCATCTACAAATGCTTCAATTATTTCATGGTCATGGGATTTTGGTGATGGTGGTACCTCGTCATCACAGAATCCTACATATTCTTATACAGAAGAGGGAAGCTATGATGTAACACTTACTATAACAGACAATTTCAACTGTACTAAAACAAGTGATGAAAAAAAAGTAAAAATTAAAACAACTGAATGTTGTAAACGAAGGGGGAAGGCACCACCATATAGAAAAGATTATACTGGAGGTGAAAAAGAATGGTACTTATGGACAAAAGGATGGAAAAATTTTTTTGTATTATTTACTGGTATCGGTGCTAGCACAAAAAATTTTCATAGACAAAATAATAAATTCAAAAAGAATAAAGCTGATGAAATATATGCTTCTTATGGTGGTAAAATTTATTATGAGGATTGTGAGACTGAAGCACCTGTCAGTAAGCCCTCACGAAAATATAATAAAAAATGTGTATCAGTGGATATAACTCTTTGGATAGATGGTTCAAAGATAAAAAGTAATTCTTTGGGATGTTCGCATGATATCAAAGATGAAGGCTATGAGCTTGATGAACCATATTTAAGAATAATAACTCCAAATTGTAATTAATTAACATACCGCACAAAAGTAATTGCTTTTGTGCGGTTAATTTATAAAATTATGAAACTATTTATAACAACACTAATAATATTTTGTTTTACTACATCAGATATAAAAGCACAAGAACTAAGAAGGATTAATTTCAGTATTAATGTAAATAATGTATTTACTTACCCTCATGTTGAGAATTATTATGGTACTAATGTTGGGAAAATAGAAGCACGTATCGGAACAGGAAGACAACTTGAATTTAGAACTAATGTGAGAATTGCTGATAATTATACTGCTTTTACAGGTATTTCACTTTTAGGTTATAGAACAAAAACAGTTTTTTATTATTTCAAATATTATTATCCTTCTACTAAACCAACTTTATTCCACTATCCTCCTGATATTGTTCGGCACATGTTAACAGAAATACCCTTAGGTCTTTCAAGGTCATGGCATTTGACTGAACAATTTTCGCTTTCTGCAGAACTTGGAATGAAATTGTCAGTTATTGAAGCATTGGATGTTCCTATGGGTTTTGAGAAAATTTCACTTTTAGAATCAGGTGATAGTTCTCATTTTTGTTTATTACAAGATTATTACTCTAATGAGCCATATACTTATTTTGACAAGAAAAAAACTCTTTTTTATAAGTATTTTAGTGAAATTAATATTTATAAAAAATTAAAAAATCAAAATCTTTTGGGACTTGGATTAAATTATACAGGTGCATTTTACAGAAAAACTAAACCTCAGGTGGAGGGTTATAGTTATTTTTATTATTACGACAAATTAAGTGGTAAAGGATATATGCGTAATTCAGGTTCATATCTTGGAATAAAGATTTCTTATGTTTTTGGTCGTGCTAAAAGTAGCCACGCTCCATTATTTGATAAAGTACAAAAAACTGATGAACTTAGAAGGATTAATTTCAGTTTAAATCTTAATAATGCATTTACCTACCCTCATGTTGAAAATTATTATGGTACTAATGTTGGAAAAGTTGAGCCACGCCTTGGAATAGGATGGCAACTTGAATTTAGAACTAACTTAAGAATTGCTGATAATTATAATGCTTTTATGGGGTTTTCGCTTTTAAGATATAAAACAATAACCAAACATTATTATTATTACCATCCTTCTATAGTTAATTTTAATATTTTTCCATTTAAAACGAAATCTTTATTAACAGAAATTCCCTTTGGTATTTCAAAATCATGGGATTTATCTGAAAAGTATTCATTGTCAGCAGAACTTGGAATAAAATTGTCAGTTATTGAACATATGATTAGTGATTTTTCTGTAGGTAAACCAATAATAGCAAATGTAGGTGATACGAATCATCATCTTTTGTATTTCCAAAATCTATACACTAACAACGATTCTTTATTTAATAAGAAAAAACCACTTTATTTTAAATATTTTGGTGAAATTAATATTTATAAAGAATTAAAGAATCAAAATCTATTAGGATTTGGTTTGAATTACACAGCTGCATTTTTTAGAAAAACTAAACCTCAGGCGGAGGGTTATAGTTATTTTTATTATTACGATAAATTACGCGGTGAAGGATATATACGAAATTCAGGTTCATATCTTGGAATAAAGATTTCTTATATTTTTAGACTTGCTAAAAAGAAAAAATAAAGCCTTATGGTTTTTCCTGTTTTCCGCACTTTTTTGCAACACCCACATTAATAAATAATAATCAATACTATTTTAGTAATTTTGTAATCTGTGGATCTGTCTTTGACAGACGCAGTCTTTACTTTTAGCATGTCTTCGACAGACGAAGCCTGTGGCAAATTTGATTACCCACAGTATTTGACATAAAACCAAAAAAAACCTCATAAAAATATGAGGCTTTCTTAAAATATTTGAAGCTTTTTTAAAAAGCAATATTATTTTTTATCTGAATCTTCTTTTTTGTCTTCACTTTCAGCTTTCTTTTCCTTTGGTTCTTCTTTTGCCTTTGGCTCTTCTTTCTTTACTTCATCCTTCTTTTCTTCTTTCTCAACTTTCACTTCTTTTTTTGCTTCAGGCTTATCTTCTTTCTTTTCTTCCTTTTTTGCTTCTGGCTTTTCCTCTTTTTTTGCTTCGGTCTTTTCTTCTTTCACTTCAGCTTTTTCCTCTACATTAGCTTTTGCCTCTTCAGTAGTTTCTTTTGCTACTTTATCAGTAGTTAATTGTTCTGAAGTGGATTTACGTCCTCGCCTTGTTCTCTTTCTTCCTGTTGATTTTTTCTCATCTTTAACATAAATATCGTTAAAGTCAACTAGTTCAATGATACAAGTTTCAGCATTATCTCCTAATCTTTTACCAAGTCTTATAATTCTTGTATAGCCACCAGGTCTATCAGCAATTTTTTCAGCTACTACATCAAACAATTCTTTTATAGGATGTTTGTCTTTCAATAATTTAAAAACATTTCTCCTAGATTCAGTAGTATCTGTTTTTGATTTTGTGATGATGGGTTCAACGTATTTTCTTAAAGCTTTTGCTTTAGCAACAGTCGTTGTAATTCTTTTATGCAGAATTAAAGATGTTGCCATATTAGCCAACATTGCTTTTCTATGGGCTGATTTTCTGCCCAGATGATTAAATTTCTTTCCGTGTCTCATTTCTTTACTCTTCTTCGTCTAAATTATAAAGAGAAACATCCATTCCGAATGTTAAACCTTTTTCTCTAACTAGTTCTTCAATTTCAATAAGTGATTTTTTTCCAAAATTTCTAAATTTCAGTAAATCACCAACGTCATAATTTACTAATTCGCCTAAAGTTCCAATTCCTGCAGCAGCTAAACAATTGTATGCTCTAACAGAAAGGTCAAGATCAGTAAGTGTTGTTTTGAGTAATTTTCTCATTTGTAAAAATTTCTCATCAACTTTTCTTTTTTCTTTCTTGATATCTTCATCAAGAGTAATCTTTTCTTCAGAAAATAATGCAAAATGTTGCATTAATACTTTTGCTGCTTCCTTTAGTGAATCTTCAGGATGAATTGAACCATCTGTATGAATCTCTATCTTTAATTTTTCGTAATCAGTATCTTGCCCTACTCTGTAATTTTCAACAGAATAATTTACTAATTTTATTGGAGAAAATATTGAATCAAGTGTAATTACGCCAATTGGTGCATCTAAAGGTTTGTTCTCATCAATGGAAACGTATCCTCTACCTCTTCTTACATCAATTTCCATGTCTAATTTTACTGACTTTTCCATTGAACAAATAACATGTTCAGGGTTAAGCACTTCAAAACTATTAGAAGCTTTTCCAATATCTGTAGCTGTAAAAGTTTCTTGTCCTTTTATTGAAACAAATATTTTTTCTTCGCTTTCATCAGTGAGTGGTTTAAATCTAACTTCCTTTAAATTTAAAACTATGCTTACTACATCTTCCACCACGCCTTTAATTGTGGCAAATTCCTGTTCAATACCTTCAATTTTGATATTAGTAACAGCAAAACCTTCTAATGATGAGAGCAGTACTCGTCTAATCGCATTCCCGATTGTAACTCCATAACCTTTTTCTAAAGGAAAAAATTCAAAATTACCTTTGAAATCCGATGCTTTCTGCATCACAACTCTTTCTGGTTTTTGAAAAGGGATTAATGTCATATTTCTATTATTATAATTGCTTAGAATAAAATTCAACTATTAAGTTTTCCCTGATATTTTCAGGTATTTCTTCTCTTTCAGGATAATTAACAAACTTTCCTAGTTTGTTTTCATCATCCCACTCAAGCCATTTAAAATTTTGTTTTCTTCCTGCTAATGCATCTTGTATTGCTTCAAGAGATTTAGATTTTTGTCTAACTTCAATTAAATCTCCGGGACGTAAACTATATGATGGAATATTTACTACTTGTCCATTAACAGTAATATGTTTATGTGAAACTAATTGTCTTGCTCCTGCACGTGTTGTAGAAATTCCTAAACGAAAAACAGTGTTATCTAACCTTGACTCAAGAAATACTAATAAGTTATCTCCTGTTTTGCCTGGTTTACTTGCAGCTTTCACAAACATTTTTCTAAACTGACGTTCTAATACGCCATAAGTGTATTTAGCTTTTTGTTTTTCTGTTAATTGAATTCCATACTCGGTAACTTTTTTTCTACCTCTTCTGCCCTTGCCATCTGCACCTTTTTTTCCTAAAGATTTATCAGGTCCAAAAATCGGATCTTTAAATCTTCTTGCAATTTTTGACTTGGGTCCTATATATCTAGCCATATTATACTAATTCTATTGTTATCAAATTTATACTCTTCTTCTTTTTGGAGGTCTGCAACCATTATGAGGAATTGGTGTTGTATCATGAATTCCTGTAACTTCAATTCCTGCATTATGAATTGATCTTATAGCAGCATCTCTACCTGAACCTGGTCCTTTTACATAAACAGTTGCTTTTCTCATTCCAAGATCGTAAGCAACTTTTGTACAATCCTCAGCAGCTCTTTGAGCAGCGTAAGGTGTGTTTTTCTTTGAACCTCTAAAGCCCATTTTTCCAGCTGATGACCAAGCAATTACTTGTCCTGCGGAATTAGTAATAGAAACAATTACATTATTAAAAGTAGCTTTAATATAAACGTTACCAATTGGTTCAATACTGACCTTGCGTTTTCTAGAAACCGTTCTTGTTCTTTTCTTTCCCATTTAATTAGCCTTTACCTACTTGTTTTTTATTTGCAACAGCACCTTTTTTCTTTCCTTTTCGAGTTCTTGCATTTGTGTGAGTTCTTTGCCCTCTAACGGGTAAACCTTTACGATGCCTTACTCCTCTGTAACAATTAATATCAATTAATCGTTTAATATTCATCTGAACCTCAGTTCTTAATTCACCTTCGGTTTTATACTCATCACTAACAATATTCCTGATTGCAATTAATTGTTCATCTGTCCAATCATCTACTTTTGTTTCAAAATCAACTTTAGCATTTGCTAAGATTTCTTGGGCTGTAGATTTTCCTATTCCAAAAATGTATGTTAATGCAACATCACCTTTTTTATTGCCCTGAAGATCAATACCTCTTATTCGTGCCATTTTTTATCCTTGTCTTTGTTTAAATCTTGGGTTTTTCTTATTAATTACATATAAAACACCTTTACGTCTTACAATCTTGCAATCCTCACTTCTTTTTTTTATTGATGGTTTTACTTTCATAACTTTTACTTATATCTAAATGTTATTCTTCCTTTTGATAAATCATAGGGTGACATCTCAACTTTTACTTTATCACCTGGTAATATTCTAATGTAATACATTCTCATTTTTCCTGAAATATGAGCCAATATTTCATGCCCATTTTCCAATCTAACTTTAAACATAGCATTTGGAAGTGCCTCTGTTACCTCACCATCTTGTACTATCATCATTTGCTTTGCCATGTCTTTATTCCATTTTTTATTGAGCGTGCAAATTTACTAATAATTTATTAATAAATATTTCATAATTTTACATTCTTCTTGCTCCACCACCTGCTCTTCCTTTTATTTTTCCTGATTTCATTAATCCATCATAATGACGCATCAATAAATGACTTTCTATTTGTTGTAAAGTATCTAATATTACCCCGACCATAATTAATAATGATGTTCCTCCAAAAAACTGAGCAAACTGAGAGTTAACTTTAAACAACATTGCAAATGCAGGCATAATTGCAACTAATGCTAAAAATATGGAGCCAGGAAATGTTATTCTACTCATTATTTTGTCAATGTAATTTGATGTTTTTTTACCGGGTTTTATTCCTGGGATAAATCCTCCATTCCTTTTTAAATCATCTGCAATTTGAACAGGATTTATTGTTACCGCAGTATAAAAATAAGTAAACAATATAATCATTATTGCAAAAGTAAAATTATACGGAAAAGAAGTGAAATTATTGAACGCTCCTGCTATTCCACTCCAAGCTGATGAGTTAGGAAAAAATTGTGCTACTGTTGAAGGAATAAACATTAGTGCTTGTGCAAAAATAATTGGCATAACTCCGGCAGAGTTTACTTTTAATGGTAAATACTGTCTAACTCCTCCATATTGTTTGTTTCCAACAATTCTTTTTGCGTATTGCACAGGTATCCTTCGCACTCCTTGAACCAATAGTACTGTTGCTAGTATTACAAATAATAGTGCAACTATTTCGAGGAAGAATACTACTAATCCACCTCCTGCTTCTCCTAATCTTGTATCAAATTCGGCAACAAGTGCCATTGGTAATCTGGCAATAATACCTATCATAATAAGTATTGAAATACCATTTCCTATTCCTTTGTCAGTAATTTTTTCTCCAAGCCACATCACAAACATTGTTCCTGTTGTAAGAATTATGATGTTTGTAAACATAAAGAAAAATGGAGACATCAATTCAGGATTTGTTTCACTAATAATTGCAAAACTTGCCTGAGCACGTAAGTTGGATAAAAATGCAACTGATTGTGTAGCTGTAACAATAATAGTAAGAACTCTGGTAATTTGATTTATTTTCTTTCTTCCAGATTCACCTTCACGTTGTAATTTCTGAAAGTATGGTACTGCGATTCCAAGTAGCTGTATTACAATAGATGCTGAAATATAAGGCATAATACCAAGTGCAAAAATTGATGCACGAGAAAAAGCACCACCTGCAAACATATTAATTAGTCCCAAAATTCCTTCTGTTGCTTGTTTTTGATAACTTGAAAGTGCATTGGGATCAACACCTGGTAAAACTATATATGAACCAAGTCTATAAATTAATATAAAACCTAAAGTAAAAAGAACTCTTATCCTCAGGTCTTCTATTTTCCAAATATTCTTTATTGTTTGAATCAGCTTTAACATCTATTTTGATTTTTTAACTGTACCACCTATTTTCTCAATAGCTTTTTGTGCATTTTTAGAAAATGCATCTGCTTCAATTTCAATTTTACTTTTCAGTTCACCATTAGCAAGAATTTTTATCAATGATTTTTTTGATGCAATTCCGTATTTTATGAACACCTCTTTATCAAATTTTTCAATTTTATATTTTTCAATCAATTGTTGTAAGTTTGATAAATTAACAGGAACATATTCTTTTCTGTTTCTATTTTTAAATCCAAATTTTGGAATTCTTCTTTGCAAAGGCATTTGTCCTCCTTCAAAACCAATTTTTTTACTATAACCTGATCTTGATTTTTGACCTTTATGTCCTCTAGCAGAAGTGCCACCTTTTTTTGAACCTTCGCCTCTTCCTAGACGTTCTTTTGTTTTGGTGGAACCTTTTGCTGGTTTTAAATTACTTAAGTCCATTACTTTTTGTATTCAATTTTTACTAAATGACTAATTTTATTAACCATTCCAAGAATTGGTGGAGTTGCTTTATGAACAATTTTACTATTCAATTTTCCAAGGCCTAATGCTTTAGCAGTAAGCTTTTGTTTTTTGTGTCTATCAATCAAACTCTTAATTAGAGTTATTTCAATTTCCTTTTCCTTCATGGTTTTATCCGTTAAATACTTTATCAATACTAATACCTCTTATTTTTGCAATTGTTTTGGCATCTCTTATTTCCGTTAAAGCTTTTACTGTTGCTTTTACAACACTGTGAGGATTAGATGACCCTTTTGATTTTGCAAGAATATCTGCAACACCTGCACTTTCAAGTACTGCTCTCATAGCACCACCAGCAACAATTCCTGTACCTGGTGAAGCAGGTTGGATATATACTTGTGCACCTCCATATTTTGCTTCTTGCTCATGTGCTATTGTACCATTTACAACAGATACATGGATAAGATTTTTCTTAGCATCATTAACACCTTTGTTAATAGCTTCGGTAACTTCTCTGGCTTTACCTAATCCAAATCCTACAATACCGTCACCATTGCCAACAACGACTATTGCTCCAAAGCTAAAAGTTCTACCACCCTTTGTAACTTTAGTTACTCTTTGAATGCTAACAACTCTTTCTGAAAGCTCAATTTCACTTGTTTTTATTCTATTAATATTTCGATCCATTACAGAATTTCCTTTTCAATTAAAATTTTAAACCACCCTTTCTTGCACCTTCGGCTAAAGCTTTTACTCTTCCATGGTATAAATAACCATTTCTATCAAAAACAACGTTGTCTATTTTTGATTCAAGAGCATTTTTTGCTACTAATTCACCTACTAAACTTGCAATTTCAGTTTTTGTTTTTCCTTTTTTATCTATCTCTTTTTGTAAAGAATTTGCTGAGGCTAATGTGTAACCTGTTGAGTCATCTATTGCTTGAGCATAAATTTCTTTATTACTTCGAGAAACAGTCAATCTAGGTTTTGTAGAAGTTCCTAACACTCGACTTCTGATACCTTTTTTGATCTTCTTTCTTCTTTCTATTTTACTTTTAAAATTTCCCATTCTAAATAATTTTATCCTTCAGTTGCTGCTGCTTTTCCTGCTTTTCTTCTAATAACTTCACCTTTATACTTAATTCCTTTTCCTTTATAAGGTTCTGGTTTTCTAAGTTTTCTTATTCTTTCGGCAAGTTGACCTATCAATTGTTTATCATGACTTTCTAAAATAATAACAGGTGGTTTACCTTTTACGGTTTCTGTTTTAACTTTTACTTCTTGTGGAATTATAAAAACTATATCGTGAGAAAATCCAATATTCAATTCTAATTTTTGTCCTTGACTATTTACTTTATACCCAACTCCAATAACTTCCAATTCAATTTTATATCCATTAGTAACTCCTTCAACCATGTTTGCAATTAACATTCTGTAAAGTCCGTGCATTGATTTATGTCTTTTTAAATCAGTAGGTCTTTCAACGGTCAATACATTTCCTTTAATAACAATTTTAATTTCAGGCTGTACATTTTCAGTAAGTTCACCTTTAGGTCCTTTTACTTTTATTTCATTACCTTTTGAAACTTCAATTTTTACACTCTCTGGTATATTTATAGGCATTTTTCCTATTCGTGACATCTTCTTCTTTTTTTTAATAAACGTAACAAAGTACTTCTCCACCCACATTTAATTTTCGGGCTTGTTTATCAGTAATTATTCCTGATGAGCTTGAAATTATTGAAATTCCCAATCCGTTAATTATTCTTGGTAAATCTTTTGACCCTGAATAATTTCTTAATCCCGGAGTACTTATTCTTCCAATTTTTTTAATAGCAGGTGTTCCTGTTTCTCTATCATATTTTAATGCAATTTTAACAGTTCCCTGCACATTTTTATTTTTATCTTCTTTATAATTTAGGATATATCCATTTTCGTAAAGAATTTTTGTGATTTCAAGTCTAACATTTGAGCGAGGAATTTCCACTACTTTCTTTTTTGCCTTCATGGCATTCCTTATCATTGTTAAGTAATCTCCAATTGTATCCATAGTTTTTCTCTTAAATTTACCAGCTTGCTTTTTTTACACCAGGTACTTTTCCTGCTAGTGCTAATTCTCTAAAAACATGTCTGCTAACACCAAATTTTCTACTATATGCTCTTGGTCTTCCTGTTATCTGACATCTATTTCTAACTCTTACAGGTGATGCATTTTTAGGTAATTTATCTAAAGCTACATAATCACCGGCAGCTTTTAATTCTGCTCTTTTGCTAGCATATTTTTTTACCAACTCCCTTCTTTTTCTGTCTCTAACAATTACTGATAGTTTTGCCATTATTTTTTAGTCATTTTGATTTTTAAAAGGGAAACCTATTTCTTTTAAAAGATGATAAGCTTCTTTATCTGTTTTTGCAGTAGTAACAATAGTAACATCTAAACCTGTTATTTTTCCTACTTTGTCAAGATTGATTTCAGGGAATACAATGCTTTCTAATATTCCCATAGAGAAATTCCCCCTACCGTCAAAACCTTTGTCGCTAATACCTTTAAAGTCTCGTACACGAGGAAGTACAATTGAAATAAATCTTTCTACAAATTCCCACATCATATCACCTCTCAAGGTTACTTTTGCACCAATTGGCATTCCTTCTCTTAATTTGAAATTTGAAATTGATTTTCGAGCATAAGTAGGAACTGCTTTTTGACCGGTAATCACTTCAAGTTCTTCAACTGCCTTATCAACTAATTTTTTATCAGTTACAGCTTCTCCAACTCTTCGATTTAGCGATACTTTAACAATCTGGGGGATTTCCATTTCATTAACATAACCCAGTTCTTTTATTAAAGCAGGTCTAACTTTTTCGTTGTACTTTTTTCTATATTCCGGAGTTATTTTCATTGTTAAATTTCCTCACCTGTTTTTTTTGAATATCTTACTAGTTTACCTTCATCATCACGTTTTTTACCAACTCTTGTTGGCTCAGAAGTTTTAGGATTGATTAGCATTAAATTTGATATATCAATATAAGCTTCTTTTTTTATGATTCCTCCATCCTGATTTTCCTGACTTGGTTTGGTATGTTTAGTAATAATATTTATTCCTTCAACAATTGCTTTATTTTTTTCTCTATTTAAAGAAAGAACTCTACCTTTTTTACCCTTGTAATTACCTGAAATAGCAATTACAGTATCTTCTTTCTTTATTTTTATTTTCCTACTAAATTTTTGATTTTTCATTATTCTATATTACTTCTGGTGCTAATGAAACAATTTTCATATATTTTCGATCTCTCAATTCTCTTGCTACTGGTCCAAAAATTCTTGTGGCAACAGGTTCATTGGATTCATCAAGTAAAACACATGCATTCTCATCAAATCGGATATATGAGCCATCTTTTCGTTTTACTTCTTTTCTAGTTCTAACAACAACGGCTTTAGAAATAGTTCCTTTTTTTATTGTTCCACTAGAAACAGCTGATTTAACAGTAACAACAATTTTATCACCAACCGATGCATATCGTCTTTTTGAACCACCTAAAACATTTATACACAGTACTTCTTTTGCACCACTATTATCAGCAACTTTTAATCTACTTTCTTTTTGTATCATCTACTTTGCTTTTTCAAGAATTTTAACCAAACGCCATCTTTTTGTTTTACTTAAAGGACGGGTTTCCATAATTTGAACAACATCTCTTTCATTGCACTCATTTTTTTCATCATGAGCATGGAATTTAGAGGATTTTCTAATAATTTTGCCATAAACAGGATGAGTAACTCTTCTCTCAACCATAACAACAATAGTTTTATCAGCTTTATTGCTAAAAACCTTTCCAACAACGGTTTTTCTACTATTTCTTTTTACTTCTTTATTTTCCATCAGTTCCGTCTTTTGATAATTCACGTTTTTTTAATTCTGTTTTCAGTTTGGCCACTTGCCTCCTTGATTTATTAATCTTTTGAGGATTGTCAAGTGGAGAAACAGCATGAGAAATTTTTAGTTTTGTGTAGTTTTTTTGTTCTTCTATCACAAATTCCTTTATCTCCTTTGTCGTCAAATCTCTTATTTCCGAATATTTCATTTTATTATTTTATTAAGCTGACAAATCTTTTCTAGAAATAAATTTTGTAATTACTGGTAATTTTTGAGCTCCTAATGCTAAAGCTCTTTTTGCAATGTCTTCATTCATGCCTTCTAACTCAAAAATTATTTTACCTGGTCGTACAGCAGCAACAAAATATTCCGGTGCACCTTTACCTTTACCCATTCTAACTTCAGCAGGTTTTTTTGTAATTGGTTTGTCAGGAAATACTCTAAGCCACAATTTACCTTCTCTTTTTATGTATCTCATTATTGCAACACGAGCAGCTTCGAGCTGATTAGATGTCAATCTAGTTGGCTCTAGGCTTTTTAAAGCATAAGTACCAAACGCTATTGTTGTTCCTCTAGTAGCTATTCCTTTTATTCTACCTTTTTGTACTTTTCGGTATTTCGGTTTTTTTGGTTGTAACATCTTCTATTTTTTTAATCTCTTTTATTATTTCCTTCTGTTCGGTCTTCTTTTTGGCTTATTTGTAGCTGCACCAAAATTCATTGAAAGGTCTCTTTTGCCAAAAACTTCTCCTTTACAAATCCAAACTTTTACTCCAATTTTACCGTAAACGGTATTTGATTCTACTAAGGCATAGTCAATGTCTGATCTTAATGTATGTAATGGGATTCTACCTTCTTTATATTCTTCAGTTCTAGCCATTTCAGCACCACCAAGTCTTCCTGAGCATTTAATTTTTATTCCTTTTGCACCCACTCTCATTGTAGAAGCAATTGCCATTTTCATAGCTCTTCTGTAAGACATCCTTGCTTTTAGTTGTCCTGCAATATTTTCTCCCACTAATTGAGCTTCCAATTCAGGATTTCTGATTTCAAAAATATTTATTTGAACATCTTTATTTGTTATTTTCTTTAGTTCTTCTTTCAGTTTATCAACTTCTTGACCTGCTTTACCAATAACAAGACCTGGTCTTGAAGTATGAACAGTAACAGTTACTCTTTTTAATGTTCTTTCAATTACGATTCTTGCAATTCCTCCTTTTGAGAGTCTTGCATTAACATATTTTCTAATTTTATTATCTTCCAACAATTTTTCGGAATATCCTTTGTTGCTATACCAGTTTGATTCCCATCCTCTGATATAACCTAATCGTAATGCTATTGGATTAATTTTTTGTCCCATTATTCTTGAATAGTGTTTTCTTTTAAAATAGATTGAACTTCTACATCAACTACAACTGTAATATGATTTGATCTTTTTCTTATTCTATGTGCCCTTCCCTGAGGAGCAGGTTTTATTCGTTTTAATTGACGTGCATTATCAACAAAAATTAATTTTACAAATAAATCATTATCATCAGAACCAAGATCTTCATTTTTTACTTGCCAATTTGCTATTGCAGATAAGACTAATTTCTCCAATTTTTTTGAATAAGCCTTTTTGGGGTGAAACTTTAATATATTTAATGCTTCCTCTACCTTTTTACCTCTAACAAGATCAGCTAACAATCTCATTTTTCTTGCAGGATAGGGACAATTTTTTAATTTTGCTACAGCTTCCATTTAATTAACTTCTTTTAGTAGGATGACCTCGGAAATTTTTTGTTTGTGAAAATTCACCTAATTTATGTCCAACCATATTTTCAGAAATAAATACAGGAATAAATTTCTTCCCATTATGGACAGCAAATGTAAACCCAACAAAGTCAGGTGTTATCATTGATCTTCTTGACCAAGTTTTAATAACACTTTTTTTTCCTTTTTTATTCATTGCTTCAACTTTTTCTATAAGTCTCCAATAAACATAAGGTCCTTTTTTTATTGATCTAGACATGTTTTATTTTTTTCTTCTTTTTATAATATGTTTGTTAGACATTTTATTTTTATCTCTGGTTTTTTTACCTTTTGCATACAAGCCTGTTCTTGACCTAGGATGCCCTCCTGAAGATTTCCCTTCTCCACCACCCATTGGGTGATCAACAGGATTCATAGCTACACCTCTTGTTCTTGGTCTTATTCCCATCCATCTTTTTCTTCCAGCTTTTCCTAATTTTATTAATTCGTTATTTGGGTTAGATACACTTCCTATTGTTGCCATACAGTTGACCAATATTTTTCTTACTTCACCTGATGGTAATTTTATTCCTGCATGTTTTCCTTCTCTAGAAATAATTTGTGCAAATCCTCCTGCACTTCTTACTAATTCGCCACCCTTGCCAGGATGCATTTCAATATTATGTACTTGAGTACCTAAGGGTATATTGCTAAGTTTTAATGCATTACCAATTTCAGGTGGAACATTATCTCCACTAATAACTGTCATTCCAACTTTTAATTTGTCAGGAGCAATAATGTATCTTTTTTCACCATCTTTATAAAACAATAAAGAAATATAAGCACTCCTGTTTGGATCATATTCAATAGTTTTTACAACTGCGGGAATATTAAATTTATCTCTTTTAAAATCAATTATTCTATATTTCTTTTTATGTCCTCCACCTCGATAACGAACAGTCATTTTCCCTTTGTTATTTCTACCACCTGTTCTTTTCTTGGTTCCGAGCAGGCTCTTTTCAGGCTTAACACCTTTTGTCAGTTCTGAATAATCATTCAAAACTGTGAACTTTTGTCCCGGAGTAGTTGGTTTTAGCTTTTTTAATCCCATAATAAATTAGATATTACTGTAAAAATCAATTGAATCACCTTGTTTTAAGGTAACAACTGCTTTTTTAAATCCCTTTGTTCTTCCTAATAAAATACTTCTTTTAGTATGTCTTGACTTTTCTTTTCCCTGATAAATCATTGTTCGAACTTTTAAAACCTTTACTTTAAAAAGTTGTTCAATTTCTTTTTTAATTTGTTCTTTATCAGCTTTCTTATCAACGATAAAACCAAATTTATTTTCCGTTTCGCTTAAAGCGGAATATTTTTCAGTTATCAACGGTTTCTTTATAATGTTCATCGTTCTAATTAAAAATTTTAGTTATTACCTTTACTGCACTTTCCGTCAAAATCAACAAATCATTGTTTAAAATGTTATAAGTGTTGAGTTTTTCAGGGGTGCAAATATAGGAATTAGAAATGTTTTTTGAAGACAAAATTATATTATTATTTTCTTCTGAAATTACCATTAAATTTTTTCTACCATCTGCTTTAAGATTTTTAAGAATATTCTTATATTCTTTTGTCTTTGGAGCTTCAATTGAAAAATCTTCAACAATAAGAATTTTTTTATCAGACAACTTATAAGATAGTGCTGATTTTTTTGCTATTAACTTTACTTTTTTATTAAGTTTAAAAGAGTAATCTCTTGGTCTTGGTCCAAAAACTCTTCCACCACCTCTAAAAATTGGATTTTTGATACTACCTACTCTGGCAGAACCAATTCCTTTTTGTCGTCTAAGTTTTCTCTGTGAACCGACAATATCAGAACGTTCTTTAGCTTTATGAGTACCTTGTCTTCTATCTGCCATTATTCTTTTAACATCCAGATAAATTACATGGTCGTTTGGCTCTATTTCAAAAATTGATTCATTAAGATCAATTTTTTTGTCGGTTTTTTCACCTTTTATATTATATACTTCAACTTTCATAGTTACTTCTCTATAATTACGAATGAACCCTTTGGTCCTGGTACAGCACCTTTTAGGAAAATTAAATTCTTTTCATGAATAAGTTTTGCAACAATCAGATTAAATACTTTTATTTTGTTTCCACCTGTACGACCTGCCATTCTCATTCCTTTAAATACTCTTGAAGGATCGGATGATGCTCCTATTGAACCAGGTGCTCTTAATCTGTCTTTCTGTCCGTGAGTTTGTCCACCAACTCCATGAAAACCATGTCTTTTTACTACTCCCTGAAATCCTTTTCCTTTTGAATAGTTTGATACATCGACCCATTCATTAACATTAAAGATGTCTGTTTTTAATTCATCTCCAAGTTTAAGATTTTCAACTCCCTCAAATCTTCTCAAATTTCTAAATTCAACAACCTTTCTTTTAGGTGTTGTATTAGCATTATCAAAATGACCTTTTAGGGCTTTTGTTGTTGCTTTTTCAGTTTTTTTACCAAATGCAAGTTGAACAGCATCGTATCCATCCTTACCATCTTTATTTTTTAGTTGGGTTACAACGCATGGTCCTGCTTCAATAACTGTACAAGGGATATTTTCCCCTTCTTCAGTAAAGATACTTGTCATTCCCAATTTTTTTCCAATAATACCTACCATTATCTTATACTTTAATTTCTACATCAACACCACCTGGTAATTCCAATTTCATTAGTGCATCAACTGTTTTTGTACTTGTACTATAAATATCTATTAATCTTTTATGTGAACAAAGTTCAAATTGATCTCTAGCTGTTTTGTTTACATGAGGAGACTTAAGAACGGTATATACTTTCCGTTTTGTTGGCAAAGGAATAGGACCACTCACCACAGCTCCTGTAACTTTTACTGTTTTTACAATCTTTTCTGCTGATTTATCAACCAAGCTAAAATCGTATGAACGTAATTTTATTCGAATTTTTTGAGTACCCATTATATTAATTTAATCATTTAAAAACTCACCTTTTAATTTGTCTAATATTTTCTTTTCAATATCAGCAGAAACCTTTTGATACTTGTGAAAAGTTATTGTAGATAATGCTCTTCCCGAAGTTAAAGTTCTTAGGGTTGTAACATAACCGAATAGTTCTGCTAAAGGCACTTTTGCATTCACAATTTGAGAATCACCTTTCATTTCAGAACCTTCAATACTTCCTCTCCTGCGGTTTAAATCTCCAATTACATCTCCTAAATATCTTTCGGGAGTAACAACCTCAACACTCATTAAAGGTTCAAGTAAAACAGAATTTGCTTTTTTAGCTGCTTTACGAAATGCAAGTTTCGCAGCTGTTTCAAATGACAATGCATCTGAATCAACATTATGAAAACTACCATCAAAAAGTCTAACTTTAATTGCTTCTACTGGAAAACCAGCAACAGGTCCGTTTGATATTGCTTGATTAAACCCTTTTTCTATTGCGGGAATATATTCCCTTGGAATAGCTCCTCCAACAATATCATTTGTAAACTGAACACCTTGTTGTCCTGCATCTGCAGGTCCAATTTCTATTTCAATATCTGCAAATTTCCCTCTTCCACCTGTTTGCTTTTTATAAATCTCTCTATGCTCTATAGTTGTTGTTAACGCCTCTTTGTATGAAACTTGTGGAGCTCCTTGATTTATCTCTATTTTGAATTCACGTTTTAATCTGTCAACAATAATTTCTAAATGCAATTCTCCCATTCCACTAATTATTGTTTGTCCAGAATCTTTGTCAGTTCTTACAGTAAATGTAGGATCTTCTTCAGCTAATTTTCCTAATGCAATTCCTAATTTGTCCATTGCAGCTTGAGTTTTAGGCTCAACCGCTACTCCAATAACAGGATCAGGAAATTTTATTTCTTCAAGAAGGATAGGTTTTTTTATATCACTTAAGGAATCTCCGGTTTTAGTGCTTCTAAATCCAACACCGGCACCAATATCCCCTGCTTTTATTTCTTTAATAGGATTTTGTTTGTTAGCATGCATTTGATAAATACGTGTTAACTTTTCTTTTTTTCCTGTTCTTACATTTAATACTGCTTCACCTGCCTTAAGTGTTCCGCTATATACTCTAAAGTAAGCTAATCTCCCGACAAATGGATCTGTAACAATTTTAAAAACCAGTGCACTGAATGGTTCCTTGAAATCACATTTTCTTTTTTCTATATTTTCATTATCAGGATTTACTCCCTCTATTGGAGGAAGGTCAACAGGAGATGGAAAATATTTAATAACAGCATTTAAAAGTGGCTGAATACCTTTGTTTTTAAATGCAGAACCACATAATACTGGTGTAATTTTTTGGTCTATCGTTGCTTGTCTTACTGTAGCAAAAATTTCGTTTTCAGTAATAGATTCGGGTTTACTAAAATACTTTTCTAAAATATCATCATCCATTTCAGAAATTGATTCTAATAATTGATCTCTCCATTCTTCGGCTTCGTCTAATAATTCTTTAGGAATATCAGTAGTTGTAAATGATGCTCCTAAATCTTCTTCTTCCCAAATTATTGCCTTCATGGTAATAAGGTTAATTACACCTTGAAATTCAGATTCGGCACCAATTGGGATTTGAAGAGGAACAGGATTAGCACCTAATTTTTCGTCAAGTTCATTAACGACTCCAAAGAAATTAGCACCTGCTCTATCCATTTTATTTACAAAAGCAATGCGTGGAACGTTATATTTATTTGCTTGTCTCCAAACAGTTTCTGATTGAGGTTCAACTCCGCCTACGGCACAAAAAAGGGCTATTGCACCATCTAATACTCTAAGTGAGCGTTCAACCTCTACGGTAAAATCAACATGACCGGGTGTATCAATAATATTTATTGAATAAGGAGTGTCATTTTCATTCCAAAAAACTCTAGTAGTTGCAGAAGTAATTGTAATACCTCGTTCTTGCTCCTGTACCATCCAATCCATAGTAGCAGAACCTTCATGAACTTCTCCAATTTTATAATTTACACCAGCATAGTACAGAATTCTTTCTGTAGTAGTAGTTTTACCTGCATCAATGTGAGCCATAATGCCGATATTCCTATTCTTGGATAACTCTATTTCCTTTGCTAGCTTGCCCATGTTATATTAAAATCTAAAATGTGAGAATGCTTTATTAGCTTCCGCCATTCTATGCATTTCTTCTTTCTTTTTAACAGCACCACCTTCATTTTTATATGCTGCTAAAACTTCATTCGCTAAATTATCTGTCATTGTTTTCCCACTTCTTTTTCGTGAGAATGATATCATCCATTTCATTCCTAAAGACAAACGTCTTTTTTCACTTACTTCTGTTGGAATCTGAAATGTTGCACCACCAATTCTTCTACCTTTAACCTCTACACTCGGCATTACATTTCGTAGTGCTTTTTTCCAAACTTCTAATTCGTTCTCTTCTTTAATTTTGGTTTTTATTATTTCTAATGCACCGTAAACAATTTTATAAGCTTTACTTTTTTTTCCACCTTCCATTAAATTGTTTACAAATTTTGTTACCAGTATATCATTATAAATTGGATCTGGATTAATTTCTCGTTTTTTTGCTTGCCCTTTTCTCATTTGTCAAAATATTTTCTTAATTATTTTTTTGGTCGTTTAGTTCCATACTTTGATCTGGATTGTGTTCTATCATCAACACCTAAGGTGTCAAGAGCTCCACGTATCATATGGTATCTAACACCCGGAAGGTCTTTTACTCTTCCTCCTCTAATCAATACAATTGAGTGTTCTTGCAGGTTATGTCCTTCTCCTGGAATATAAACATTTACTTCTTTACCATTTGTTAACCTCACTCTTGCAACTTTTCTCATTGCTGAGTTTGGTTTTTTTGGTGTAGAAGTATATACTCTTGTACAAACGCCTCTTTTTTGAGGGCAATTTTCCAAAGCAGGAGATTTGCTTTTTTTAACTAATTTTTTCCTACCTTTTCGTACTAATTGTTGTATTGTTGGCATATTCTATATTATTAATTCATTTTTTTTGAGCCGCAAAGATAAAATTCTTTTTTTGAAAAAAGATTAAACTTAAAAGATTTATTATTTTTTTATGCTTCAGGAACAGGACCTCCAAAATTCATTGGAATTCCATCAAATCCAGCATTATTTTTTATCTGTCCATACATTGATTCAAATTTATTGATATTGTCGCCTAAGGCTTTTAAAAGCCTTTTTGCATGTTCAGGTGTTAATAATATCCTAGATTTTACTTTTGCTTTTGGTACTCCGGGCATTATTCTAACAAAATCAACAATAAATTCTGACTGAGAATGTGATATTAGTGCTAAATTTGAATAGATACCATCAGCAATTTCTTCTGTCAATTCAATATCTATTTTATTTTCTTTTCTATTATCGTTTTCTTTCATAATAAATTTCTATTCTTTTATTTCTTCTTTAACAACTTCATCCGTATTGTTCATTAATTCTTCATATTCCTTTTTAGAACCGACAATAATACTATCATATTCTCTCATTCCTGTACCTGCTGGAATTTTATGACCTACAATTACATTTTCTTTCAGTCCTGACATAACATCAATTTTTCCTGCAATTGCCGCTTCGTTAAGTACTTTTGTTGTTTCCTGAAACGATGCTGCTGATAAAAAGCTTTTTGTACTAAGACTTGCTTTTGTAATTCCTTGTAACAAAGGACTAACTGTTGCCGGTACTGCATCTCTTGCTTCAACAAGTTTTTTATCTTTTCGTTTCAAATTAGAATTTTCTTCTCTTAATTTTCTTGCACTTATTATCTGTCCTTGCTTCAAATTTGGAGAATCATTTTCTTCAACAACTACTTTTTTATCGTAAATCCAATTGTTTTCTTTAATTACATTAAACTTATCTACAGGATTACCTTCAAGCAATGTAGTATCACCTGAATTTTCAATATTAACCTTCTGCATCATTTGTCTAACAATAACTTCAATATGCTTATCATTAATTTTTACACCTTGTAATCGATAAACTTCCTGAATACCATTTAAAATATATTGCTGAACGGCATAAGGTCCTTTAATTTTCAAAATATCAGATGGTGTAATTGCTCCATCAGATAATGAACTTCCTGCTTTCACATAATCGTTCTCCTGAACTAAAATATGTCGTGATAGAGGAACAAGATATTTTTTCACATCTCCTTGTTTTGATGTAATCATTATTTCTCTATTACCTCTTTTAACTCCTCCAAAAGAAACTACTCCGTCAATTTCGGAAATAACTGCTGGATTAGATGGATTTCTTGCTTCAAATAATTCGGTTACACGTGGTAATCCACCTGTAATATCTCGTGTTTGGCTACCAGAACGAGGGATTTTTATTATTGTTTCTCCTGAAACAATCTTTGTTTCATCCAGCTTTACAAGATGTCCTCCAACTGGAGCATTATATTCTTTTAAAGTATTACCATCTTTGTCTTCAATAATTATTGAAGGAATTCTTCTTTTATCCTTTGTTTCTGTAATAACTTTTTCCTTATGTCCTGTTTGTTCATCAGATTCCTGACGGTAGGTTACATTCTCAATAATATTGTTGTATCTTACTAATCCATCAAACTCAGAAATAATGAGAGCATTATAAGGATCCCAAACACAAATATTATCACCTTTAGTTACATTGTCCCCATCTTTTTGATAAATTGTTGCTCCATAAGGGATGTTGTGTGAATATACTACAGTATCAAATTCTTTGTCAATTATTCTTATTTCTCCTGATCTACTTACGACAATATTGGATTTTTCACCTTCGTCATTAATGTTGTCAATCACTTTAATTCCTTCGTATTCTATTACACCATCAACTTTGGCATTTATTTGACTTTCGGAAGCAATTTTAGAAGCAGTACCACCAACGTGGAAAGTTCTAAGTGTTAACTGTGTACCAGGTTCTCCAATTGATTGTGCAGCAATTACACCAACAGCCTCTCCTCGTTGAACACGTGTTCCTCTCGCTAAATTACGTCCATAACATTTTTCACAAACCCCGTTTCTTGTTTCACAGGTTAAAACCGAACGTATTTCAATTGAATCTATTGTACTATCTTCAATTTCTGCTGCAATTTCTTCTGTAATATTTTCACCTGAGACAAGAATTAGTTTGTTTGTTATAGGATTATAAACGTCATGTAAAGCAACTCTACCAAGAATTCTATCATAAAGTGTTTGTACAACTTCTTCATTATCTTTGAGTGCTGTTGTAACGATACCTCTAAGTGTTCCACAATCTTGTTCTCTAACAACAACATCTTGTGCAACATCATGTAATCTTCTTGTTAGATAACCTGCATCGGCTGTTTTTAGAGCAGTATCAGCAAGACCTTTACGTGCACCGTGAGTAGAAATAAAATATTCAAGAACTGAAAGACCTTCTTTGAAGTTAGCAATAATTGGATTTTCAATAATTTCTCCTACTCCACCGCCTGAAATATGTTTCCTTGGTTTTGCCATCAAACCCCTCATTCCTCCCAATTGTCTAATTTGCTCTTTTGATCCACGAGCACCTGAGTCAAGCATCATATAAATTGGATTAAATCCATGCTTGTCGGTTTCAAGTTGAGTAAGTAAGTGTTTTGTAACTCTGTTAGTTATTCTTGTCCAGATATCAATTACCTGATTATATCTTTCGTTATTGGTAATAAAACCATTAAGATAGCTCTCTGTAATTTCATCAACTTCTTCTTGTGCTTGTGCAATAAGGCTGTCTTTCTTTTCTGGAATTGGAATGTCTAATAAATTAAATGACAATCCTCCAATAAAAGAATAATAAAATCCTAAGCTTTTAATATCATCGAGGAACTTAGATGTTTTCTCAACTCCTGTTTTTCTGTATATATCTCCGATAATATCTCTTAAAGATTTTTTTGTAAGTAATTCATTTAGGAATCCCATTTCAACAGGAACTATTTCATTTAAAATTACTCTACCAACAGAAGTGTCAATTATTTCACTTTTTTCTGAGCCGTCTTCTTCTTTATGCTTAAATCTTAATTTTATTTTTGCATGTAAATCAACTTTATTGTGATTATATGCAATAAGTACTTCTTCAGAAGAATAGAAAGAACTACCTTCACCTTTAATTGATTCTTCGTGTATAATACTATCCCTCATTTTTGTAAGATAATAAAGTCCTAAAACCATATCTTGAGATGGAACTACAATAGGAGAACCATTAGCAGGAGTAAGTATATTATGAGAAGAAAGCATTAATAGTTGAGCTTCAAGTACAGCATCATGACCTAATGGTACATGAATAGCCATTTGGTCACCATCAAAGTCGGCATTAAAACCTGTACAAACCAAAGGATGAAGTTGCATTGCCTTACCTTCAATAAGTTTAGGTTGGAAAGCCTGAATCCCTAGCCTGTGCAATGTAGGAGCACGATTTAATAAAACAGGATGTCCTTTAAGAACATTCTCAAGGATATCCCAAATCATATCGTCTTTTCTTTCTACAATTTTTTTTGCAGATTTAACAGTTTTTACAATTCCTCTTTCTATTAGTTTTCTAATAATAAAAGGTTTGAATAATTCTGCACCCATTGCTTTTGGAATACCACACTCGTGCATTTTAAGAGTTGGTCCAACAACAATAACAGAACGACCTGAAAAATCAACACGTTTACCAAGTAGGTTTTGACGGAAACGACCTCGCTTACCTTTAAGCATATCACTCAATGATTTAAGTGGTCTATTTCCTGCTGTTTTTACAGCATTTGCTTTTCTTGAATTATCAAATAATGAGTCAACAGATTCCTGAAGCATTCTTTTTTCATTTCTTAAAATTACTTCAGGAGCATTTATTTCCATTAATCTTTTTAGTCGATTATTTCTGATAATAACTCTTCTATAAAGATCGTTAAGATCGGAAGAAGCAAAACGTCCACCATCAAGTGGTACCAGAGGCCTCAATTCGGGAGGCATAACAGGAAGAATTTTAATCATCATCCATTCAGGACGATTTTCCCTTGTTTTGTTAGCACTTCTAAAATATTCAACAATTTGAAGTCTTTTAAGAGCTTCTTTTTTTCTTTGTTGAGATGTTTCAGTATTTGCTTTATGACGAAGATCATAGGAAAGATTATCAAGATTTATCTTTGACAATAAATTAAATAGTGCTTCACCACCCATTTTTGCAATGAATTTTTGAGGGTCACTATCATCCAAACTTTGATTTTCAGGAGGAAGTGAATCAATAATATCAAGGTATTCTTCTTCCGTTAAGAAATCATTGATTTTTAAATCATCAGTTTCTTTTATTCCTGGTTGAATGACTATATATCTTTCATAATATATAACCATTTCAAGTTTTTTTGCAGCAATACCTAAAAGATATCCAATTTTGTTTGGTAATGATTTGAAATACCAAATATGAGCAACAGGAACAACCAGATTGATATGTCCCATTCTATCTCTACGTACTCGTTTTTCAGTAACTTCAACTCCACATCTGTCACAAACAATTCCTTTGTACCTAATTCTTTTGTATTTCCCACAATGACATTCATAGTCTTTTACAGGTCCAAAAATTCTTTCACAAAAAAGCCCACCCATTTCTGGCTTAAATGTTCTGTAATTAATTGTTTCGGGTTTAGTAACTTCACCATATGACCATTCAAGAATAGTTTCGGGTGATGAAAGACCAATTCTAACTTGCTTAAAATTGCTGTCTAAAATTTTATTGTTCTTTTTTAGAGACATTTTTTTCCTCCTAAAAAAAAGTTATTCAAAATTAATATCAAGTGCTAACGCTTTAAGTTCGTTTACTAAAACGTTAATAGATTCCGGAATTCCGGGTTCTTTTAATGGATCTCCTTTAACAATGGATTCGTATGTTTTAGCTCTACCAATAATATCATCAGATTTTATTGTTAAAACTTCACGAAGTATGTTTGAAGCACCAAATGCTTCCAGTGCCCATACTTCCATTTCACCAAATCGCTGACCTCCAAACTGAGATTTTCCACCTAACGGCTGTTGTGTAATCAATGAATAAGGTCCAATTGATCTTGCATGCATCTTATCATCAATCATGTGAATAAGTTTCAGCATATAAATAATACCTACTGTTGTCGGCTGGTGAAATTTATCTCCTGTTAATCCATTGTAAAGATATGTTTTACCAAAAGAAGGTAAATCAGCTTTTTTAATGTATTCTTCAATTTGATTAAGAGAAGCTCCATCAAAAATTGGTGTTGCAAATTTAACATCCAGTTTTTTTCCTGCCCAAGCAAGAACTGATTCGTAAATTTGTCCAAGGTTCATCCTTGAAGGCACTCCTAATGGATTCAATACAATATCTACAGGTGTACCATCATCTAAGAATGGCATATCTTCCTCAGGGACAATTTTGGCAATACAACCTTTGTTACCATGTCTTCCTGCCATTTTATCACCAACTTTTAGTTTTCTCTTTTCTGCAACATAAACTTTTGCAAGTTTTATTACACCTGTTGGCAATTCATCTCCTATTTTTAAAGAAAATTGTTCTCTTTTATAGTTACCTGTTTCTTCGTTGAATTTCTTTTTGTAATTCTGGAGTATCCTTTTTACTAATTTGTTTTTATCTTCGTCTCCTGTCCATTTTTCCGGTCGGAGAAGACTATAATCTTCAATTTTTAAAAGAGTTTTTTGTGTAAATTTATTTCCTCTTGGGATAACAATTTCATTGTAATCATTGTAAACCCCTTTTGAAGATTTTCCTGATAATAATTTCAGGAGTTTGTCAACAAGTTTCTCTTTTAATAAAATTATATTCTTTTGATAAGCTTTTTCAATTATCGCTAATTCTTCTTTATTCTTTTCTTTTGTTCCTTTTTCGTACTTAGCTCGTTCAAAAAGTTTTTTATTAATAACTACACCTTTAGCTGATGGAGGAACTCTTAAAGAAACATCTTTAACATCGCCTGCTTTATCTCCAAAAATTGCTTTAAGTAATTTTTCTTCAGGAGAAGGTTCGCTTTCACCTTTTGGTGTAATTTTTCCAATAATTATATCACCTTCTTTTACTTCAGCACCTATTCTTATCAACCCATTCTCATCAAGGTTCTTAGTTGCCTCTTCACTTACGTTTGGAATATCACTTGTATATTCTTCCATACCTCTTTTGGTATCTCTAACATCAAGTTCATATTCAGTAATGTGAATAGAAGTAAAGTAATCGTCTTTAACTACTTTTTCAGAAATAACAATAGCATCTTCAAAGTTGTATCCTTGCCAAGGCATAAAAGCAACTTTTAAGTTACGTCCTAATGCTAATTCACCTTTTTCTGAGGAAAATCCATCACAAAGTATTTGACCTTTTGTAACATTTTCACCTTTTTTAACTATTGGCTTTATGTTGATACAAGTGTTTTGATTTGTTCGCTTGAATTTTGAAAGTTTATAAGTTTTTATATCACCATCAAAAGCAGCAATTCTATCATCTTCATTCCTATCGTAATTAATTACTATTTCATCTGAATCAACGTATTCAATAACACCGTCATTTTCTGCTACATAAAACATACGTGAATCATGAACAAGTCTAGCTTCAATACCTGTACCTACAATTGGTGCTTCGGGTTTTATTAATGGTACACCCTGGCGTTGCATATTACTACCCATCAAAGCACGGTTTGCATCATCATGTTCAAGAAATGGAATTAGTGAAGCCGCAATTGAAGTAATCTGATTTGGAGATACATCCATAAAATGGATTTTCTCCGGCTCTGTAATTATAAATTCACCTGTTTCTCTACATTTAATTCTGTCGTTTACAAATTTACCATCAGCTTCAATTAGAGCATTTGCTTGAGCAATGATAAATTCGTCTTCATCCTCAGCTGATAAATATTGTACATCACTGTCAATAGCAACTTTTCCTTCCTTTACTTTTCGATATGGAGTTTCAATAAATCCCATACCATTTATTTTGGCATAAACAGCCAAAGAAGAAATAAGACCAATATTTGGACCTTCGGGAGTTTCAATTGTACATAATCTTCCGTAGTGAGTATAGTGAACATCTCGTACTTCAAAACCTGCTCTTTCTCTTGATAAACCACCTGGTCCTAAAGCAGATAGCCTTCTTTTATGGGTAACTTCTGCAAGACAGTTAGTTTGATCCATAAATTGTGAAAGCTGATTAGTTCCAAAAAATGAATTAAGAACAGATGTTAATGTTCTTGCATTTATAAGATCAATCGGTTTAAAAACTTCATTATCCCTAACGTTCATTTTTTCACGTATAGTTCGAGCCATACGAGATAAACCTACTGCAAATTGTTGATAAAGTTGTTCTCCAACAGTTTTAATTCTTCTGTTTCCCAAATGGTCAATATCATCAATATCAGCTTTAGCATTACTAAGCTGAATTAAGTATTTGATAATTTTTATAATATCCTCATTTGTAAGAACTTTTTTGTCTTCATCAATATCAAGATCAAGTTTTTTATTCAATCTATATCTTCCAACATCACCAAGGTCGTATCTTGTTTCTGAGAAAAACAATTTATCAATTATACTACGAGCAGTTTCTTCATCAGGAGGATCTGCATTTCTCAATTGTCGATAAACATACTCAAGAGCTTCTTTTCCTGTATTTGAAGGATCTTTTTGCAGTGTATTGTAAATGATTTCATACTCATGGCTATCAATATCTTCCTTATGAAGAATTATTGATTTTGTATTTGCATTTAAAATCAGATCAATATGCTTTTCAGCAATAACTGTATCTCTTTCAATGATGATTTCATTTCTTTCAATTGAAACAACTTCACCTGTATCTTCATCTACAAAATCTTCTACCCATTTTCTTAAAACACGAGCTGCTAATTTTCTACCGATAATTTTCTTTAGCTCTGTTTTTTTTACTTTAATCTCTTCTGCAAGATTAAATATCTCAAGTATTTCTTTGTCGGTTTCAAAACCAATAGCTCTTAATAATGTAGTAACAGGAAGTTTTTTCTTCCTATCAATATATGCAAACATCACATTATTAACATCAGTAGCAAATTCCATCCAAGAACCTTTAAAAGGTATTACCCTAGCAGAATATAATCTTTTACCACTTGTGTGAAAGCTTTGACTAAAAAATACCCCGGGAGATCTATGCAACTGAGATACAATAACTCTTTCGGCACCGTTGATTATAAATGATCCTCTGTCGTTCATGTAAGGAATTGTACCTAAATAAACATCCTGAACTGTTGTTTCAAATTCTTCATGTTCTTCATCTGTACAATATAATTTAAGCCTAGCTTTTAACGCAACGCTATAAGTAAGGCCTCTATCAACACATTCCTCAATAGAATATTTGGGATGATCAATAAAATAATCTAGAAATTCCAATACGAATATCTTTCTTGAATCAGTAATTGGAAAATTTTCAGTAAAAACTTTATATAGATTTTCATCTTTCTTTCTATCAGAAAGAGTTTCTAACTGAAAAAAATCTCTGTACGACTTAAGTTGAATTTCAAGAAAATCCGGATATTCTATTGGGCTTTCAATTGTTCCGAAATCAATTCTTTTCGTTGATTTTTTTTCTTTCAAGATTAATTAATTTTTAGTGTGAATAAAAATTCCATTACACACATTAAACCTTTTATCATTAATAATAGTAAAAGGTTCTTCGTTCAAGATTAAAACTTTAGTATTAAACACTAGAACTTAAATTACTTAAGTTCAACTTCAGCACCAGCTTCTTCTAATCTTGATTTAAATCCTTCTGCGTCCTCTTTAGAAACACCTTCTTTTACAGCTTTTGGTGCTTCATCTACTAAACCTTTAGCCTCTTTTAATCCAAGGCCAGTTATTTCTTTAACTAACTTTACTACTTGAAGTTTTGCTCCACCGGGAGCTTTAAGAATTACATCAAATTCTGTTTGTTCTTCTTGTGCTTCTTCTCCACCGCCACCGATTGCTACAGCAACAGGTGCTGCTGCTGGTTCAATACCATACTCATCTTTTAATAATTCAGTAAGTTCATTAACTTCTTTTACAGTTAAGTTTACTAAATCTTCAGCTATTACCTTAATATCTGCCATTTTACTTTAATATTTATTATTTATCAAAATTTATTAAAAATTATTACTCTTCTTCTTTTTTAGATAATGTTTCTAAAACACCCATTATCTTAGCACCTCCGTTTAAGGCACTTATTAATTTTTTCATTGGTGAGTTCAATAATTGAACTACATCGGCAATAAGTTCTTCTTTTGACTTAAGATTTGCCAACATTTCCAATTTATCATCACCAACATATATATTTTCTTCAACATACGCTACTTTTATTAAAGGTCTTTCATTAGTTTTTCTAAACTCTTTAATAAGTTTTGCAGGTGCATTAATACTATTAGAAAACATTATTGATGATGGTCCTTTTATTGTTTCCAGTAACTCACTATCATTAATTCCAGCAATTTCAAATGCTTTTTTTATTAATGTGTTCTTTACTACTTTAAGTTCAACATCGTTGTCATAGCAAAGTTTCCTAAGGTCAGTTGTTTGATTAACAGTCAATTCAGAAACATCAGTAATATAAAAATTATTTGTTTCTTTAATTTTTTCACCAATCAAACTTGATAACTCTTTTTTTTCTTCTCGTTTCATTTTGAATAATGTCTTTTAGAAATAATTGGAAATAATTCAGTTTTATTCATCTGTTTTACTACCAATAGATTTAACATTCACTTTTATTCCAGGACTCATTGTACTGGAAATAGTTATTCCTTTCATGTAAGTTCCTTTTGCAGCAGGAGGTCTCATTTTTTGAATAATTGTTACCAATTCAGTAATGTTTCCTATCAATTGATTCTCTTCAAAATCTGCTCTACCAATAGGCACATGAATAATTCCAAATTTATCAACTCTGAAATCAATTTTCCCTCTTTTTACTTCTGCTACTGCTTTAGGAATATCTTGTGTAACTGTACCTGCTTTAGGATTAGGCATTAAACCTCTTGGTCCCAGCACTTTACCATATCTACCTAATTTAGGCATCACATCAGGACTTGTAATGATAACATCTATATCTGTCCATCCGCCTTTAATTTTTTCAAGATATTCGTCTAATCCTGCATAATCAGCACCGGCTTCTTTTGCAGCATCTACAACATCAGGATTACAAAGCACTAAAACTTTAATTTCTTTTCCTGTACCATGAGGTAATGTAGCTACTCCTCTTACCATTTGGTTTGCCTGCTTTGGATCAACTCCTAAATTAATATCAATATCAACTGAGGCATTGAAATTAGCAGTAGATACTTCTTTTACTAATCTTACAGCTTCATTTAATTGATATTTCTCTAATTTATCAATTTTTTCAAGAGCTAATTTTCTTTTCTTTGCTATTTTAACCATGTTATTAATTAATTATTCCATGGAGCTTTACCTTTTACAACAAGCCCCATACTTCTAGCTGTTCCAGCAATCATTTTCATTGCTGATTCAATTTTTTTTGTGTTAAGATCTACCAGCTTATCTTCAGCTATATCTTTTACCATATCCCATGTAACTGTTCCAACTTTTGTTTTGTTAGATTCAGATGAGCCTGATTTAAGTTTTGCTTTTTCAAGCAATTGTGCCGAAGCGGGTGGTGTTTTAATCTCAAATGTAAATGACTTATCTTTATAAATATTTATAACAACAGGAATAAGTTTCCCAGCCATTTTTTGAGTTCTTGCATTAAACTGCTTGCAAAATTCCATTATATTCACTCCTTTAGCACCTAATGCAGGTCCAACAGGAGGAGATGGGTTCGCAGCACCACCTTTTATCTGAAGCTTTATAAATCCAGCAATTTCTTTTGCCATAATCTTTAACTTTTTTCTACCTGCATATAATTTAATTCTACAGGTGTTCTTCTACCAAAAATTTTAACTTCAACCTTAAGTTTTTTCTTCTCTTCGTTTATTTCTTCAATTATTCCGTTAAAGCCATTAAAAGGTCCATCAATTATTTTTATCGGTTCACCAACCATATAAGGAACTTCTATTTGTTCTCCTTCATCGGTTACCTCTTCCATTTTGCCCAAAATTCTATTAATTTCATTTGCACGTAATGGAACTGCTGAATCTTTTGTACCAAGAAAATCAAAAACACCGACAACACTTTTTATTTTATAATGCACTTCTGTTGTAAGCATTACTTCAACAATTATGTAACCGGGATAAAAGTTTTTCTCTTTAACAACTTTTTTACCTTTTCGTAACTGAACAACTTTTTCTACAGGAACAATTATTTGATTGACATAATTCAAATAGTTACTATTTTCAAGCTCTACTAAAATTTGATCTTTTATTTTTATTTCTCTACCGCTTATAACTCGTAAAGCGTACCATTTAAAATCAGCCATCCAAATTATTCCTTAAATAAACAATTGATAAAAAACTTTAAAAACATTCTCAAAAGCTGAGTCCATAATAAAAACAATTAATGCAAATATTAAGGAAGCAACTAAAGTAATAACAGCACTAGCCTGTAATTCTTCCCAGCTTGGCCAAGTTACTTTATGCATTAATTCAATATATGTAAGTTTTATAATTTCTTTTAATTTCGAGAACATAATACTTTTTATAATTTATGCACGGGTGGGAAGGATCGAACTCCCAACCTTTGGTTTTGGAGACCAACGCTCTACCAGTTGAGCTACACCCGTATCCTTTATAAATTATTCAATAATTTCAGTAACTTTACCAGCACCAATTGTTCTACCACCCTCACGAATAGCAAAACGTAAACCTTTATCTAAAGCAACAGGAGTAATCAGTTCAACAGTAATAGTAACATTATCACCAGGCATTACCATTTCAACACCTTCTGGCAATCTAACATCACCTGTAACATCTGTTGTTCTTAAGTAAAACTGAGGTCTATAGTTAGTAAAGAATGGAGTGTGTCTTCCACCTTCATCCTTTTTAAGAATATAAACTTCTCCTTTGAATTTTGTATGAGGAGTAATTGATTTCGGCTTAGCTATTACCATTCCGCGTTTAATTTTATCTTTATCAACTCCTCTTAACAATAAACCTGCATTATCACCAGCTTCACCTCTATCAAGAAGTTTTCTAAACATCTCAACACCGGTAACAGTAGTTGACATTGGTTCATCCATTAGTCCAACAATTTCTACTTTTTCTCCAACATTAATAACACCTTTTTCAATTCTACCTGTAGCAACTGTTCCTCTACCTGTTATTGAAAAAACATCTTCAACTGGCATTAAGAAAGGAAGATCTACATCTCTTGGTGGAAGTGGAATAAATGAATCAATAGCAGATATAAGCTCATCAATAGTTTTTACCCATTTATCTTCACCATTAAGAGCTCCTAATGCAGAACCTTTAATAACAGGAATATTGTCTCCGTCAAATTCATAGAAACTAAGAAGATCTCTTATTTCCATTTCTACGAGTTCAATAAGTTCTTCATCATCAACCATATCAACTTTGTTCATGTAAACAACAATTTCAGGTACTCCAACCTGACGTGCAAGAAGGATATGCTCTCTTGTTTGAGGCATAGGTCCATCAGTAGCAGCAACTACTAATATTGCTCCGTCCATTTGTGCCGCACCTGTAACCATGTTTTTAACATAGTCAGCGTGACCCGGACAGTCAACATGAGCATAATGTCTTTCAGGTGATTCGTATTCAACATGAGCTGTGTTAATTGTAATACCTCTTTCTTTTTCTTCAGGGGCATTATCAATTGAATCAAAACTTCTAATTTCTGATAAACCACTTTTATTAAGGTGCAATGTCATTGCAGCTGTTAAAGTAGTTTTACCGTGGTCAACGTGGCCAATTGTACCAATGTTAACATGCGGTTTACTTCGATCAAATTTTTCTTTTGCCATAACTTAACATTCTATTAATTTCTTACTAAAACTTTTTTAAAATTTCCGAGCCAATGACGGGATTTGAACCCGTGACCTCGTCCTTACCAAGGACGCACTCTACCTCTGAGCTACATCGGCAATCTTTGAGCGGGAGACGAGAATCGAACTCGCGACCTACAGCTTGGAAGGCTGTCGCTCTGCCAGCTGAGCTACTCCCGCATTAATGAAAATTTGAAAATCCTTTTGATTACAAATCTTACATTAAATAAATTATTGTGGGGAGAGGAGGATTCGAACCTCCGAAGGCGTACGCCAACAGATTTACAGTCTGCCCCATTTGACCGCTTTGGTATCTCCCCAACAAATGAGCCGAAAGAGGGATTCGAACCCCCGACCTGCTGATTACAAATCAGCTGCTCTGACCAACTGAGCTATTTCGGCAATTTATTCTTACATTAACTTAAAATAACTAAATAATTCTTTTCAACTCTTGAAAAAAATGAGTGCAAAGATAGATAAAAACTTTTCAATAAAAGTGAATATTTTTTGCATTATTTTTGCTTTGACTTTTTTAATTGCCTTTCCATGCTGCTAGTTGCTGATTCTAAGGCTTTTTCAAAACTTTCCGAATTTTCTTTACACACTAAAGTATGGTCTTTTACATTTACTTTTATCTGAACTTCTTTTGAGTTTACTCCCTCTCCTTCATTTCTTAAATAAACGTCTGTATTAATAATGTAGGCATGGAAATTTTGCAATTTTCCTACTTTTTTAAGTATCAAATCATTTAATGTATCCCAAACATTAATGTTTTTAGCATGAATATCAATTTTCATCGGTTTGTAATTTAATTCAAAAAATAATTTTTAGCTGTAAAGTTACTTCTTTTTCTATTAGTAAAAAAAACTAATTTAAAATCTTTCTATTTTCAAATTCATCCTCGTGGATGAGCTTGCTTAAATACTTTTTTCAACCTTTCAATCGTGTTATGGGTATAAAGCTGTGTTGCTGCTAAATTTGCATGCCCAAGTAACTCTTTTATTGCATTTATGTCTGCACCTTTTGAAAGCAAATGAGTTGCAAAACTATGCCTTAACACATGAGGACTAACATTTATTCTATCTGTTTGTTGATCCAAATATTTTTTTACTACCCTATAAACAAAGATCGGATATAATTGTTTGCCTTTTGAGCTAAGAAAAAAATGACCCTTTTGATCATTTTCAAAACTTTCGGTACGTATTTTTAAATACTTCCGAATTTGTTCTTTTAATGTTGCATTAATCGGAATTATTCTTTCTTTGTTCCTTTTTCCTAAAACCTTGAGTGATGAGAAACCGGGCTCTACATCTAATACTTTTAAATTTATTAATTCCGAGAGTCTCATCCCTGTTCCATACAACATTTCAAGTATCAATTTATCTCTTATTCCATCAAAATCATCTTTAAATTCAAAATTATCAAGTATCTGTATTATCTCTTTTATTTCTAAGTACTTTACAATTCTATCAGCAGTTTTAAAACCATGAATATTTTTTACAGGATTTTCTATAATAACTTCCTCTTTTTCTAAATACTTATAAAAACTATTAAGTGAAACAATTTTTCGGTTTACTGTTCTTTTTGAAAACTTATTGTCAATTAAAGATACAACCCATGACCTTACAATTTGCAAATCTGCATTTTTTAAATCAATATCCGGATAGGCATTTAAAAGATATTTTTGGAACTGACTAATGTCATTTAAATACGACTTTACAGTATGCTTTGAATATCTTTTTTCTTTCTCTAACCAATTTTTAAATGCATTAAGCATCAATTTTTTTTAAACAAATTATTGATTTTCCTCTTGGCTTCTCATTTTCTGTTTGTAAGCTGCTTTAATAACTTCTTCTCTTCTTTCAATAGATGGTTTTATAAAAAACCTTCTATTTCTGTATTCCTTTAATACACCACTTTTTTCAAGTTTCTTTTTGAAGCGTTTAAGTGCTTTGTCCACTGATTCATTATCACTAAATTGTACTTTTACCATAAGAATTTTAAATTTAAAACATTTTTTTTTGAGGTGCAAAAGTACAATAAAGTTTTTCTAAGCAAAAAAAAATCACATTATTTTTAACTAAATATTTTGAGGTACAGAAAAAACTTCATTTATTCCAAACTTTAACAATAGTATTA
>JAYEOP010000312.1 GCA_034723125.1 Bacteroidota bacterium
TTAAACTCCGACTTTAAGTAAATCTCACAAAAAAATAAGAAAGTTTTTATATTGCTTATTTTTCTTTTTATAGTGCCGGACAATCTATTATTATTTTTTACATCTATATTCATTTATTTTGTTCCTACTCTCCTATACGCTTACTTTCAAATTAACTACAAAACTTTTTTATTTTTCTTTTTAAAAAACACTCCGAAAACAAACTTTTACTAACTCCTTGCTAACTCTCTAATTTCCTTTTTAATTGCTTTATGTATTTCCTTATGTTCTTAACCATTTTATTATTTAACCGCTTAAATTGGCTTCCTGTGGGCTTGTGAGTTGCTTTTTTAACTGCTTTCTTATGTTCTGTTAGTTTATTGCTTTCTTTTTTTTCTTTTATTCTTATTTCAATAGTTTCAAAATAAATAAAAGTAATTATTAACATCTGAAATATCATTATGTAAAAACCGATCCAATAGTAAATATTGCTAAACTGCTTATAATAAAAACCTAATAATAGTAAAATAATTACAGTTATTATACTGACAATTGTATAAACTTTTGTTTTATTGTTTTGGTAATATTTTAGTAAAGTTTTAGTCAAGTTTTTCATAAACCGCTGTTTCTGTATTAATAGATAAGTCCCAATCTCCGGTTGTTGTTTTATCTGTAGTATGTCTTAAATCAGTAGTTTCATTTATTAAAATTGCTGTCAAATTATTTTCAAGTTTTAATAAATCAATATAACTAATTTTCTTTAAATCAGTTCTTTTTTCAATTTCTTTATGGATCTTATTTAACTGCTTTGATAAAAACTCTACTTTTTTAACTTTAGTTATTTCATATTGCTTTATAATACTTTCTATTTTTATAAAAGTTAAATCATTAATTTGAGTTCCTAATTCAAAATTCCAATTAATTAATGTGGGCTTGCTTATATTTAACTGCTTTGAAATCTTATCATAACTTAAACCATTGGCTCGCAGTTGAATAAATTTCTCTCTCTCTTTTATTGTTTTCATTGTTTTAAAATCTTTATTTTCTATTCTAAAAAGTTATAGTCTCTCTACTTATAGCAGTATTGGTTGTTAGTTATTTTCTAACTGCCTATTATAGCGTGTGTTAGACTAAATTAGTGGTTGTTTTTTTCTTTATGTTCTTTAATTTTCTGTTTTAGAGTTTCTAAACTTGGATAGTTAACTCCGGCTCCCTTACCAAAAACCATAAACTTTGGAACTCCAGGATATAACAAATCAGTATATTTCTTTAGAAAATATTTGTAATTAGTTGAACTTGTATTTGATGCTTTGGCTGTTTCATTTTGTGTTCTCATTCTTTACCTCATTTTAATATTAAATTGCTTTTTTTCATTGGCTTATTCACTCCGAAAACTTTCTTTTTATACTGCTTTTAGTTTATCTTTAATTTCATTAATATAATTGTTATTGCTTTCTAAATTAATATTTACTGCTTTTTTCATTTGACTAATAATAGAATAAGGATCCGAATTTTTACCAGTAATAACTTTTATAAATTCCTTTGCTTTTTTAATTCCAAGTTCTTTATGTATTGCATTAAAACCTATTTCTTTAATTATTTGAATAGGTGTTTTTTCTTTATTGATAAATTGAATAGGTGCTGAAGCAGTTTTTAATATTTCATTAAAAAAATTGTAATTAACTTTGGCTTTTACCACCAGAACATCTTTTAAAGTAATTATTTTTTTATCTAAATCTAACCGTTTTCTTATCTGTTGAAATGTTCTTAAATTGCTTTCAAATCTTAATACATTTTTAAATTTATCAATATCTTTAATTAATTCTAACATCTGTTTATCTTTAATTATTTCAATAGTTTTATTATAAGTAATTAACCTATCTTTTAATTTTTTAGTTGCATTGTTTTTAACAAATACTAAACCTGAATATTTATATTTATTAATATTATATTTATCTGAATTTTTACTAAACAAATAAATCATTTGAATATATTTTTTTATATTTTTTTCCACCTGAATATTATTTGTTATATCTAATTTTAAAACTTGGCTTTCCAAAAGTTTATATTTATCAAAACTAACTGCCGGACTGTTTATATTTCCCAAAGCATTAAATATTGTATTTTTATTTATTAAATTATAATAATCTGACTTTAATATTTTTCCGGACATATCAATAATTACAGTTTCTTTATCAATAATGATATTTCCTAAACCAACGGGCTTTACATCTTTTTTTATTGCAAACTTATTATTTCCAATATTTTTACCATTCTTTAAATCTGTTTTTATAGTTTCATTAAAATAATTTAAATCAATGTCTTTAATTACATCGATATTTGTTTTTAATCTTATGCTGTCAATTCTTAACACGATTCAAACTCCTTATTTATGTAAATATCAAAAACCTTTAAAATAAAGGTAAATGTTATAGTGTTACAATAGTATAACATTTAATTTTGGCTCTTATCAATAGGATAGTATTTTTTCCTTTCAATTATATTTAATTCATTCATTCCGGTTGTTAATAGATATTTTTTTTTATAGTCATCAAATAAAAAAGCATTCATATTTTTAACTTTCCATAAACCACTAAAATATTTATCTGTTTTACTATCAATTAAACACAAATAAGGGAACTTTCCCATTGGAACTATTTTTAAAGTTGTATTATTAAACTTTACTTCTTTACCAATCAAATCTTTGTTTTTCATTTTGCTTTCCTTTGAAAGTAAAA
>JAYEOP010000313.1 GCA_034723125.1 Bacteroidota bacterium
TTTTGCCCCATTGTCAATTATTGCATTCCACTCTTGGTCTGTTCCCGGCAAAAATCCCGGTACATCAATAAAAACTAATAAAGGAATATTAAAAGCATCGCAAAATCTAACAAAACGAGCAGCTTTTTTTGAAGAATTTATATCAAGAACACCGGCAAGAAAAGCAGGTTGATTAGCAACAATACCAATACTTCTACCACCTATTCGTGAAAAACCTACAACAATATTTTCAGCAAAATCTTTATGTATTTCAAAAAATGAATTTTCATCAACAGTTAAATCAATAACCTCTTTAATATCGTAAGGAGTATTAGGATTATCGGGAATAATTGAATTTAATCCCTCAACAATTTCAGTTTTCGTATTTTTGTATGGTAATAATGGCGGTTCTTCTTCACAATTTTGAGGCATATAAGAAAGGAGTGTTTTCACATCTTCAATAGCTTTCATTTCGTTATCACAGCTAACATGAGAAACACCTGATTTTACACCGTGAGCATCCGAGCCACCAAGATCTTCCATTGACACTTCCTCATGAGTAACAGTTTTTACAACATTTGGTCCTGTAACAAACATGTGAGAAGTATTTTTTACCATTAGCACAAAATCGGTAATTGCCGGTGAATAAACAGCACCACCTGCACAGGGTCCCATTATTGCGGAAATTTGAGGAATAACACCTGATGCAAGAGTATTTCTGTAAAAAATATCTGCATATCCACCCAATGAAACAACACCTTCTTGAATTCTTGCACCACCCGAGTCATTAAGTCCAATAACAGGTGCACCGTTTTTCATAGCAAGGTCCATAATTTTCACAATTTTTTCAGCATATTTTTCAGCAAGCGAACCACCAAAAACAGTAAAATCTTGAGAAAAAACATAAACCAATCTTCCATTAACAGTACCGTATCCGGTAATTACACCATCGCCAAGAGGTCTTTGTTTTTCAAGTCCAAACTCTTTTGACCTATGTTTTACAAACATTCCCATTTCCTGAAAAGAACCTTCATCTAATAAAAAATGAAGTCTCTCACGAGCTGTTAATTTACCTTTATTATGTTGTACATCTATTCTTTTTTGTCCGCCACCCAACAATGCTTCCTTACGTTGTTCTTCAAGTTTTTTTATTTTATCTGTCATAATTTAAGTTTTCTCTTTGAAAAAATTATTATTCAAAAATAGCAAAATTCAAATAAATGATTGTAATTTTGTTCAAGATATTTAAATATTTTTATTTTTCAATTTTAGAATTTATGAAAAAAGTACTTGTTGCAAACCGTGGTGAAATTGCCTTAAGAGTTATGCGTTCTTTACGTGAAATGGGAATAAAAACCGTTGCCGTTTATTCAGATGCCGACCGTTCCTCACCTCATGTTCGCTATGCCGATGAAGCGGTAAATATAGGACCTCCCCCCTCTTCCGAATCTTACCTTTTGGGTGATAAAATACTAAAAATTGCCAAGGAACTAAATGTTGATGGAATACATCCCGGATATGGTTTTCTTTCTGAAAATGCAGACTTTGCACAAAAGGTTGAAAACGAAAATATTACTTTTATAGGACCCACTCCCTCTGCAATAAAAATAATGGGAAATAAACTTGCAGCAAAAGATGCTGTAAAAGAATTTGATATTCCAATGATACCGGGAACAGATTACGCAGTAAGTGATACTGCAAAAGCCATGAAAATTGCAAAAGAAATTGGATTTCCAATATTGATAAAAGCTGCTGCCGGTGGTGGTGGCAAAGGAATGAGAGTTGTTGAAAAAGAAGAAGAATTGAAAGAACAGATGGAAAGAGCCATTAGTGAAGCAAAATCTTCTTTTGGTGACGGTTCTGTATTTATTGAAAGATATGTTGCTTCTCCAAGACATGTAGAAATACAAATTCTTGCTGATAAACATGGAAATATTGTTCATCTTTTTGAAAGAGAATGTTCAATTCAAAGAAGACATCAAAAAATTATTGAGGAAGCTCCTTCTGCAATTTTAACAGAAGAGTTGAGAGAAAAAATGGCTAAGAGTGCAATTGATGTTGCAAGGGCTGTTGATTATGTTGGTGCAGGAACAGTTGAGTTTCTTCTTGATGAAAAAATGAATTATTATTTTCTTGAAATGAACACACGTTTGCAAGTAGAACACACAGTTACCGAATATATTACACACACTGATTTAGTATCTGAACAAGTAAAAATTGCAAGAGGCGAAAAATTAAGCTTAAAGCAAAAAGATATTAAAATAAGAGGTCATGCAATAGAAGTAAGAGTTTATGCTGAAGATCCTGCAGAAAATTTTAGCCCTGCCGTAGGTACATTAAATACTTATATTCCTCCAAAAGGAAAAGGAGTTAGAGTTGATGATGGCTATGAAGAAGGAATGGAAGTATCAATTTATTACGACCCTATGATTGCAAAGCTTATAACTTACGGAGAAACAAGAGATATTGCAATAAAACGAATGATAAGAGCCATAGGTGAATATAGAATTTCCGGAGTTAAAACAATTTTACCCTTCTGTGTTTTTGTTATGAAACACCAAGCATTTATTGATGCAAAATTTGACACTCATTTTGTAAGTGAGCATTTTGAACCTGAATTTTTAAATCAAGATATTCATGAAGAAGCAGAAATAGCCGCAATGTTAGCTGCAAAAATAATTAATGAAGATAAAAAGAAAAGTGCTGAAATAATTAATACTACAACAGGCACAAA
>JAYEOP010000314.1 GCA_034723125.1 Bacteroidota bacterium
TGAGGACTGAAGACTGAAGACTGAGGACTGAAGACTGTTTTTGACTGAAGACTGCTCACTTTCCCTCTCTCACCGAAACTGTAAAGAAGCTAAAAATTTAAATTACAGATTAACCTTAGCTCCTCCTAATAAATGAAATCCTCTTAGCTCGTAATTATTCCAGTAGCTGTATTTATTTGAAAATATGTTGTTGAAATTAAAGAATATTCCAAACTTTTTAGAAAACTGATAGGTTACACTTGCATTCATATCGTAAATAGCATCAAGGTCAATAGTTTCTACTTGACCGCTTTCATCCCATGCTTTCGCTTTTCTGTCGCCTATGGTAAAAAAGTCAAGCTTCACATATACTTTTTTATCAAAGTTATATTTCCCCGACAAGGTGATTTTATAATCAGGTAAATGCCAAGCGAATAACTCTTGAGAAAGATCATAGTTGTAATATTCAGCATTTAAAAACACATCAAGGTTTTGATGTAATTTAGCTGAAACCTCGGCATTTGCTTTAAATAAAATTGTATTTCCCGTGTCGTAAATTGTTTTAAACCTTTTTGAATCTGTTGTATCGTTTACAAACATCATTAAGTTTTCAATGTTGTTATAAGAAAGGCGAAGAAAGTAGTCAATGTTTTGAGAGAAACTACCTTTTAAACCACCTGCTAAAACCAATTTATAGTTTGTATTTTTTAAATCAATTTGTGATAAAACGTAAGGATTTTCTTTTGTGATAGTATTAAAGGAATTAACTTTTAAACCACCTGTAAATTCAGCATAGGCAGTAATATAATTTTCCAGCAATTCAGCTTCAATTTTTAAATCGGGATAAAAATGTATTTTGCTTTTAGAAGAATTATTTTCAGCAGCAACATCAAATCCAATTTTGGCTCTAAACCAGTCTTTATTTAAATTAAATTTAGCAATAATATCAAGTACATTTCTATTAAATATTTTATCTGATTTATAACTGAATTGTTGAAACTTAGCTTCAAATCTAATCGGTGTTTCTCGAAAATGTTGTTCAAGTGCACCCCCAATTTTAAACCCTAACTCAGAGGCATCATAATAATCCATTAGGTAATAAACACCAGTATTTGCCCAGTAATTAAAATTTTCTTTTTGTGAAATTTCGTTGTTGAAAGAAGCATTCATCCCAAATCTCATAAAATCTTGTTTTATACTGTCGGAATTAAAAGTATCTGTAACATGGTCGTATCCGTAAAAATGTAAAATATCGTTGTTAAAAAATACATTGGATTCAAGAATGTTTTTTCTAAAAAGTTTTTTTCCACTAACGTTTAAAAGCTGTTCACTAATGTTACTATTTTTTGGTGTTGATTTTCCTGAATTATGTTTTAAATGAATTGCAAAAATTTTATCTCTTGATTTTGTTGTATTGTAATTAAAATCAGCAAGAACATTTGCAAAATTACCGACACCTGCTTTTAAATAATAATGGCTCAAATGTTTTGATTGCCTCCTGATTATAGATATTGCAGGAAGTTTTTCAAATTCTTTTTTAGGAACTAATTGCTTTAATTTTATCCTATATTTTATTTGCGGTTTATCTGCAACAATTCTTTCGTTAAAAGGAATTACATCAAGCTTAATTGCATCGGTAATTTCCGGTTTGTATGTTGTAAAAACATCATAATTTTTATTAAAAATTTTCTTATCATTATCATCTTCCTGCGAAAATCCAATCAACGGAATAATTAAAAGTAAGATTATGAATCTATGTTGTATTTTTAAAACTTTTTTCATTCTTTATTTTTTTTAATTCGTTTTAAAATATTTTATAAATATTATTTTATACTATCAGAATCCATTTCAAAGAATTCTTCATTATTCTTTTGCATTTCTTCTTTTTTTTCATCTTCAATAATTTGTTGTAGTTTTTGTTTTGCAATCTCTTTAATTTTTCCTTCTTTGTAATTATTGATAATACTTTCAAGAGTATGCTTTGCCTGAAAATTATCTCCCATTTTTATAAAAACATCAGAAAGTAAAATAAAACCTTTTGCAATGTAATAATCATTACCTTGATAATCATTTTTGAGTTCAATAATTTCATCAATTGTATTATCGTATTCCTCAGAAATAAACAATATTAATGCACTCAAATACTTTGCTTCTGCACCAAGGTCTCCGTAATTTTTTTCATAAACCTGCCGTAGTGAGACTGAAGCATTATTGTATCGCTTTGTTTCATACAGAGATTTTCCTTTGTAATAATTTGCTTCAATTTTGTTTTCCTTTGATGAGTAGGTAAGTTTCAATACTTTATCGGCAGTCTCTATACAATCTTCATAGTTATTAATTTTAAAGGCTGATCTCATTAACCCCATATTCGCTAAAAGAATATTTTCTCTTTTCACAGCTATATCTTCCAATTGACTAAATCTTTTTGCAGCATTTTCAAAAGATTTCTTTTCAAAATACAACTGTGCTGATGCTTTCAAAGATTTCTCAACAAATTCATTAGGACTCATTTCATTTACTTTTTCATAATGAGTAAGTGCTTTTTCTTTTTGACCAATATATTTTGCACAACTTGCCAAGTAATAATTTGCATTAACTTTAAAATAACCGTAAGGAAATTTGTTTAGATAATTTTCAAATTTCGGTATTGCTTCAGCATATTTTGATTGTTTTATGTAGCTAAATGCAGCATTATAAACTGTAGAATCTTGAAAAGATTTAGTAAGGCTAACTTGTGGAATTGTTTTAAGAAATTCAAAAAGCTCATTTGCTTTTCCCTTGTCAATGTAAATATCTTTAGCTGCATTTGTAGCTTCTTTAGCCTCAGCAGAATATGGATAGTTTTTAATTATATTTTTAAACTGTTGCAATGCCATGTTTTCATTTCCTAAGTTAAGATTTGAAAGTGCTGTTTTAAAAAGTGCAGAAGTTAAGTAAGGACTTTTAGGATGTTCTTTTATTAATTCATGAAACTTATCCTTTGCAGTTTTGTAATTACCTTTTATGTAGTACATGTTTGCAATTTCAAAAGTAGCATCATCAACAAAAGGTGAGTTGGAGTATTTTCTAATTAATAATTCTAGTGAGCGTTGCTTTTCTACATCATTTTTTTGAAGTCCCAAAATAGTGGCTTCTTGAAACAATGCATAATCAACTTCTTTGTTACTTTTTGAAATCGTTAAATCATAATATTTTTTTGCATTGTCATATTGCTTAAGCGAAAAATAACAATCTGCAAGCCGCACAAGAACATCATAAAGCCTGTTTGTGGGTTTATTGCTTCTCTCTAAATTAAGATATTTATCAAAATAAATTTTTGCTTTTTCATAATCTTCCTGCTTAAAATAGGAATATCCGCAATTGTAATAAGCAATTGAAAAGTAAGGTGTTTTTTCGGCTTCGCTTATGTAAAGGAAATTTTTAGATTCTCGTAATGATTTTTTATAATCGCCTAATTGATAATAAGATTCACCGAGCCAAAAATATGATAAAGCTTTAAATCGTTGGTTTACCGAATTATTAATTGATTTAATAAAAAGATTACGTGCTTTTAGAAAATGATGATTTTGATAAAATTCTAATCCGTAATAATACAATACTTTTTGATAAGCTAGTTCTATTTCTCTGTTCCTGTCAGAAATACTTTCAATGATTTCGATTGCTTCTCTATAATTAGATGTAGAAAGTAGGATGCTACTAATAAGAGATTTAGCTTCGTCAGCACTCTCAGAAGCAGGATATTTTTTAATAAACTCTTTTAATGAGTTGATAGATTCTATATGGAAATTTAATTCGTAAGATAATTTTGCATAATTGAGAAGTGAGGTTTCTTCAATTACTTTATCAAAATTCATTTTTGAAGCAAATCCAAAAGAGTTTCTTGCTTTTAACAGTTCTTTGGTTTGAAGATATGCGGTTCCCATTAGGTATGCAATGTTTTGTCCTAATTCATCCTTTTTTAAATTGATTTGTGAAAATGCAGGAATTGACTCTTTAAATTTACCTAATTTGAAAAGAGCATATCCGTAGTGGTAATAATCACTATCCTTAAATTTGAAACCCAACTCTTTTAGTTCATTGTAATATTTAATTGATTCATTATAATCTTTTTGATAAAAATATGCTTCCGCCAAATAAGATTTAATTTCCTTTTCTTTTTGAATTCTTGGAGTAGAAAGGGCGTTTTTTCCATATTCAATTGCTTTGTTGTAATTACCTAAGTTTAGATAAATGTGTGTAATATAAACAGGCATTATTCTTTCAAATTTATGCTGACCTTTTATCCTTACAAATTTTTCAAGTGCTTTATTATATTCATTTTGTTTGTAATGGATGTATCCTGTGTAATAATTTGCAATATTAAAATAGGGATTTTGGTATTTATCAATATTTGAAAATGCTGAAACAGATTTGTCAAAATTTTCTTCTTTATAATTTGAATATCCTTTCATAAAATAATATTCTTGTAAAATTACAAGGTCAAAAGTTTTTGGATATTCAATTTTTTTAAGCCAATCAAGACAAAGGTCATATTTTCTTTTATCAAAAGTATATTTCCCAAGTTGAAAATAAACAAATTGCTTTCTTGCTTGATCGGGATGTACTTCAAGATAGTGAATAAATAATTCCTCAGTATTTTTAAGCTTAAGCTCTTTGGCACTCATTGCAATGTAAAGGTCTGAGTTTGATATTAAAAGTTCATTCTCCCCTACTGTTTTGTATTCAGTAAATCTTTCGATAGCAGAACTGTATTTTTCATTTTCATACAATTCATAAGCCTGATTGTAAATTGATATTGGATCTGTATTTTTTAGTGTTTTTTGAGAATATCCTGATGAAATACTAAATATCAAAATTAAAAAGCTAAAATATATTTCCTTTGTCATAAATTTTATTTTTGTTAGAAGCATAACTTACTATATAATTTATACTACAAAAATATATTTATCAATATAATAAGCACTTTTTAAGTTATTCACATATCAACATTAGATTCTTGGTTACTACTCAGCAACTATACAGAATATAAAAGCCACAGACTTCGTCTGTCGAAGACAAGCTAAGTGTAATAGAAATCTGACTACGTCTGTCGAAGACAGATTCACAGATTAAAAAACTACCTTCGGTCATTTTCTCTGTAAAAATTCATTAAATCAAGTAAAATCAATCTGTGAATCTGTGGCTTTAATATTTTTTCACCCACACAAATCAACATAGAACCAGAAAACTCATCATAATCAAAACTGATAAATATCTTTAGAACTAAAAATCTACCTCTCCATCCCTATCACAAATTCCAGTATAAGGGCAATATTTGCATTTTTCTTCATTTTCAGTTTGCACAAAATCATTCTCACTATCAAAAATTTCTTCCAAAGTTATTTTCAAATTCTCTTTAAATTCTTCTAACAACGGCTTAATATCATTAATTCTTTCTTTTGGTTTACGCTTTTCTTTAAAAGAAATTACAGGGTCAAAATATTTGTTAAACATATTTTTTACACTAAAAACCGCAGATTGAATTGCTTCATTTTTGTTATTTGTTTTTTCGTAATAAAGCATTCCGTAAAATAATGTTTGCATTGCCGCTTTATTTCTTTTAGGATTTTCGGCATCAAACAAAGATTCAATATTTTGAAAATGAATTTCATCCTTACCCGACTTATAATCAATAACTCTTATAACGTTTCCCTTTTTATCAACTCTGTCAATAATTCCTTTTAGCCTAACTTTGTTGGCTTTATTTTCCAACTCAATATCAAAATTAATATTATACTTTTTGTTTGAATCTTCTACCGAAAGAATCTCAAAGGGAGCATATTTTTTATCAAAACGTAATATCTGATTAATATAACTTTTCAAAACTTCTTTTATAATAATATTTTCTCCTTTAAAAGAAAATTCCTTATTCTTTAATTTGTAGTGATCAGTAAAAGCCGTTGTTATAAATTTATCAACTTTTTGAGGAGAGATATTCAAATCCTTTGCTTCAATTATTTTGTTACTCACAGAAAGCTCAGTATAAATCAGTTCCATTGCTTTGTGAATAATATTTCCAAAAATACGCTGATCAACACTTTCTTCAACCTCATCATTTTCGTAGAGATCTGCTACATATTTAAAATAAAATTTCAGGGGACAATCGATATATGAATTTATGGCAGAAGGTGATAAAGATTTATTACCCTCAGAAGATGAAAGGTATCTGCTTAGTTTTTGTTCAATATTATCATTTTTTGAAACTAATAAACGTTTTTTCGGCTCGGGTTTAACTTTATGAGAAAGTGTTAATTCATTAATATTAAAATCAGAATCATATTTCAATTGATTAATATACCGGCTTAGCTCTCCTTCCTTTTCAAGTTCCATTTCAGAGTTATAAAAAATATGAATATTTTCAGCCCTTTGTAACAAACGATAAAAATAATAGGAATAAGAAATATCATCAATATCATTTGTTGGCAAATCAAAAGCTCTGCGTAAATTGTAAGGGATAAAAGAACTCTCATGAGTTGAGGCAGGCCATTTACCCTCATTCATTGAAAGAATAAAAATATTTTTAAAGTCAAGACAACGAGTTTCTAAAGTACCCATTATTTGCAATCCTTTTAAAGGTTCTCCTGTAAAAGGAATTGTAATTGAACTTATTATTTCCTTTATTAAACTAAAAAATATCTTTTCAGAAATAAAAACCTTCTTTTTGTTAACGATTTCTTTAAATCTCTTAATTGCTTTGTAAAACTCAAAAATAAACTCATTTTCAAAAGAATACTCATCCTTATCTTTTGAAAACTTAGAGTAAATTTCTTTAAGTAATTCTATAAAATAATTAAAAAGTTCATCTGTATTTTTATTTTTTGTAAAAACAATGTTTGCAAATCCAAATAGTTTATCTAACTGTAGTGAAGAAATATAAATCAGGTTTCTCTTTTTAATTTCATTTATTTTATTGTCTATTTCATCTTTATTCAAGCTATTTATGTAAGGATGTTTTAATATTGAAATTACATTTTTAAAATAAAAATAAGATTCCGAATTATTGTTTTTTGAATTTTGTTGCAAATCAGCAAGCAACTCTATCAAACTAGATAACTGCGTTTCCTTTAGCGGATAACCCATTGTAATATTCACATCTTCAACAGATTCAGGCAAAGAGCCTAGCATGGGAAACAACATTTGTTCGGCAGGTAAAATAATTGCAGTTTCATTTATTTCAATTTTGTTGTTTGCTTTTGATAAATAACTTTTCAACTTATCACCTACTGCTTTTGCTTGCCCTACTTGCAATGCAACGCTTATTATTTCAACATTTTTATTTTTTAAATTAATATCTTCCAATTTAAAATTCGCTGGAGATGGAAATTTTTTAATATTTTTTCTTATAATTTCTCCTGTTTTAAAATTTTCTTTTTTCAAAAAATATTCATCAAAATCCCAAAAATATGTTGCTTTATTTTCCTTTTTAAAAAAAGTAAAAATTTCTTCTTCTGCTTTTGTCAAAATATTAAATCCTGCAAAAACTATATTTTCTATTTCCTTAAAAGCATTGTTTTCCTTTGTTTTTTCTACTACATTTCTGTAAATCATCCCCTCATAAGCAAGTTTCTCTTTCAATAATTTTTCCCCAAACTTCTCATATATTTCGTTAAGGACTTCCCATAGCTTAATAAATCTTTCTTTATGGTAAGATTCTTTGGAGATATTTATATCCTCCCAAAATGTTCTAATTGCTTCAATTTGATTCTCAGTTAAATAATTGTAATAATTATCAATATCTTTTAAATTTTTTACATTTTTGAAGAGATCAGTAGCATTCACAAGATTCTTGTCAACATCATTAAAATCCTTTATAAGTCTTTTTCCCCAAGGATAAAATTTATCAAATTCCTCCGGAGGAAGATTATTGTTTTGTAAAATATTATCATAAATTTCATAAAGGTCAAAAATCAAACTGTAATTATCAGCCAATTGCAAATCGCTCAAAGACAAAACAAAAGTTTTTATATCAAATATTTTAGGCGACCAAATTGTTTTCTCAACCTTCTTTGATAAATAATTTCTAAAAAACAATCCTGCCCTTTTATTAGGAAAAACAATTGTCAATTTTGAAAAATCCTTAGTGTTTTTATCCAACAACCATTTTAATATTTGTTCTAAAAAAGATAACATTTTTTTATTTACTATTTTCGATTTACTATTTCCTTTTCACTCTTAACCACCTATTGAAGACTGCACACTGAAGACTACTCACTGAAAACTGCACACTGAAGACTGCACACTGAAGACTGCCGACTGAAGACTGCCGACTGAAGACTGCCGACTGAAGACTGCCGACTGAAAACTGCCGACTGAAGACTGCCTACTAAAAACTCCCCACTCCCACAACCTTCTTTCTCTCAACATAATACAACCAACCACTTACATTTTCATATTTCATTTCCTTTAAATATTTCATATATTCACTCACTTGTTCTTTATATTTCTCATTTTCTTCACCGAATTTAAAATCTATTACCACTGCTTTGTTATCTTTTATCAGCACTCTATCGGGTATTCTGATGTCTCCCGAACTTGTAATAATTGAGCTTTCGTTTTTCACTTCCCAATCGGATGTGAACCATTCTTTTACATCATCAAACTCAATGACTGTTATTAGCTTGTTTTTTAACTCATTCAGTTCATTACTTGAAATAATACCTTCCGTTAAAAGCTTCTTCAACTCAGGTTCAACATCATCAACTGTATAAATTTTTGAAAGAACTTCATGCATAAATTTACCGTAATTTATTTGCTTAGTTCTTTCATTCTCAGTTTCCTCAAAAAGCTCCTCAGCTTCTCTCTTTATCCTCAATTTAAAAGCTTTAGTTTTTGATAAATATTCTTTTAAAACATACTCTTTTGTTTTTGATTCATCTTTTGATTGTGGCATTAGTTCTCCGAATTCAAAACATTTATTTTCAAGACTTTTACTAAAATCAATTCTTTCAAATTCAGAATTCAGATTTACATCATTTGCTCCATTAATAATTTCATGCAATAAATCACCTGATGAAGAAATCTTTTTCTTTTTTTCCGGTGAAAGAATAAACAATGCCTCTTTAGTTCGTGTAAAGGCAACATAAAGCAAATTTAAATTATCCATAAAAGCATGTAGCTTTTCAACAAAAAATTCATTGTTGTAATAAGTTGCTGTTAGCTTTTTTCCATATTTAATAGGTAAAATATCAATTTCATTAAAAGGAGTAATCTCTGATTTGCACCATAAAATATTATCATGAGCAAATGTGTGATCTATTTCCCAATCGCAGTAAGGAATTATTACAACTTTAAAACCAAGACCTTTTGATTTGTGAATTGACATAATTTGAATAGCATCAATACTTTCGGGAACATGAATAGTTTTTTTCCCAGCGTTTTCCTTCCACCAATCTAAAAATGAAGAAATATCCGCTTTGTTATTTTCAGAATATTCAAGTACCACATCACTGAACGCCTGAATAAACACAAACTCAGTTTTATTATTATTAAGTAAAAAAGATTCTATGATTTTTTCCGTAAGGTCGTAAAGAGAATAGTGTTCATTTCCCTTTATCAACTTTTTAAATTCATCAGGCAGTAATTCAATAAGTTGATTACGATTTTTTAAAAAAATATCATTTAGAACTTCATTCTTTAACTTCCGGTTTTCTAAATATTCAGAAACAAGGGTTACAAGATTTATTTTATCATCTTTTTGAATTAAAAATTTTAAAGCACAAACAATAATTTTTACAGAAACGGAAGTATTTAAAAACAATGAATCTTTAGAAATAATATTGTTATACTTTTCCATTTTAAACAATAAATCAGCAACCTGCCTCCCGTCTTTAGCATTTCTTACCAAAATAGTAATATCTTTTTCTTTATATCCTTTATCAAGAATATTATCAATTATTTCAGGCAATTCTGTTTTTACATTTTCACGCCATTGTTTTCCTTTTATATTTTCATAAAATTTCACATTTACATAACCCTTATTCTTTTTTTTATGCTCCGGAAATTTTTGACAGCTATCCTTATATGCTTCATTTATTAAGTTTGTAAAAGAAAATAAATTTTTTGATAAATTTTCATCACCAACTTCTTCCAACTCATTATTAAATTTTTGTTGTAATATTTTAGCAGCATTAGTAAAAAAACTATTGTTAAATTTTATAATATTTTCTTCACTTCTCCAATTTTTCTCAAGAGTAACGGTTTTAATTAAAGCATCACCAACTTGCTGATTTATACCGTCCACAAGCAATTTCCAATTACCGCCTCGCCATCGGTAAATTGATTGCTTCACATCACCCACCACCAAACTGAATTTATTTTGGTCAAGATTATTTTGCATAAGTGGTTTTATGTTTTTCCACTGAAATAAAGATGTATCCTGAAATTCGTCAATTAAAAAGTGATGATATTTATTTCCTGTTTTTTCATAAATAAATGGTGTATCGTTGTTGTCAATAATTTTATTCAGCAAAGGATTAACATCAGAAATAAGCATTGTATTTTCTTCATCCCTTATCTCCGCTATCTTTGAAGCAATGTCGGTAATAATTCCTAAAACATTAAAATATTTTTTAACACTTATTGCCGTACTATATTTTTTACCATCAGAATTATAATATGCTAATGTTTGCTTCAGAGTTTTATTCAATTCAGGAAATGCATTTTGAATATTTTCTTTTATTTGATTATCTGTTTTTTTAGCATACCATTTTTCTTCTTCATCCACAACCTTCAAAACACTTGCTGTTGGTTCAAAATCTTTATTTTGTATTTTTATAAAATAATTAAAAAAACTTCTTTGACCACCTGAAAAATCAACAGCTTCTAATCCATAATTTTGTGCTACATCAACAGCAAGTTTTCCAAAATCCTTCATTTTATTTTCAAAAACCGAAATAATTTTATTGATTTCAGAAATAAACTCTTTTAGAAATTTTTTATCTTCAATTTTATTTATAATTTTCTTTTCATTCTCCTGAAAATCCTCTTTAAGTATTTCAGATGCAAAACTTTTGATGCTATATCTTAAATTCCATGTTTTATCATCTTCAATATTTTCTAAGGCAAAATCTGTTAGCCACTTTGTAAGCTTTTCATTTTTACCAACATCATCAAGCATTTTATCAATAGCCTGATCTATAATTTTTTGTGTATCAAGCTCAACATTGTAGCCATATTGAATCCCGATTTCTCTTGCAAAATTTTTAGTTATTTTTTGAAAAAAACTATCAATGGTATTTATGTCAAAATAATAATAATTATATAAAATAAATTGCAAAATCAATCTTGCCCTTTTTACGATTTGTTTATCATCAAGCCATTTAAATTCATTCATCAATGTTTTGTAATGACCATTTTTATTACCATTTGCCAAATTAAATAATTCCGATAATATTCTAAATTTCATTTCTTCAGTAGCCTTGTTGGTAAAAGTTACTGCAAGTATCTTTTTATACTTTTTAGGATTATCAAAAACCAACTTCAAATATTCTTCTGTCAGCTTATGAGTTTTTCCCGAACCAGCAGAAGCCTTATAAATTGTTAATGGTTTTTTCATAAAAAGA
>JAYEOP010000315.1 GCA_034723125.1 Bacteroidota bacterium
ATAAACAACTTAATGACAATTAAATGACAGCGAAGCAAATGACCACTAAATGACTATTGAAACAAATAAACAATTCTTCTTTGCGTTCTTTGCGTCTTTGCGTGAAAAAAATATGTTTCAAATAAACAATTTCTTCGTAAGTTTGAAAACTAAAATTTTATAGAAACAATCAGCTATAACAACAAATGCATAAAAAATTATTACTGCTTGCAATATTTACTCTCACAATATTCAGCGTATCTGCTCAATATGCCGAAATACATGGATTTGTTTATGACAAAGAAACAGGTGAACCCATTATTTTTACAAATGTTTATTTTGAAGGAACAACAATAGGTGATGCAACAAACCTTGACGGATTATACACTATTTCACGAGTTAAGCCAGGAACTTATACCTTAGTATGCACCTACATTGGTTACGAAAAATATACTATTAAAGTAAATCTAAAAAAAAATGGAATAACTAACAAAAATATTTACCTCATACCAAAAGCAATTGAGCTTCAAGAAGTAAAAATTACTGAGAGAAAGATTGTAAGACAAACCGAGGTAAAAGTTAGTAAAATAAAAGTTACCCCTTCGGAAATAGCAAAATTACCATCCATAGGAGCCACTCCCGAACTTGCACAATATATAAAAATACTTCCGGGAATTGTTTCAACAGGAGATAAAGGCGGACAAATATATATTCGCGGAGGAACACCAATTCAAAATAAAGTTTTACTTGACGGAATGACCATTTACAATCCTTTTCATTCAATAGGAATGTACTCTGTATTTGATATTGACATCATTAAAAATATGGATATTTACACCGGTGGATTTGATGCCGAATATGGTGATAGAATATCAGCAGTTATGGATATTAGCTCCATTGACGGAAATAAAAAACGACTTGAAGGTAAAATTGGCATAAGCCCTTTTACCGCTACATTTAACATGAACGGACCAATAAAAAAGATGATAGACAATTCGGGAAGTGCCACCTTTGTTTTATCGGTAAGAAATTCATTTTTAAATAAAACTGCTCCTGTACTTTACGATTATGCCGACTCTGAAGGAATGCCTTACAGCTTTACCGACCTTTTCGGAAAATTAAATTTCAGTACTCCCGAAGGAAGTAAAATTAGTTTCTCAGGATTTAATTTTCAGGATAAAGTTGATTTTAAAAATATTACTCAATACAATTGGAAATCTCGAGGATTTGGAACAAGATTTTTGCTTGTACCATCAGCTTCATCAACAATTGTTGAAGGAAATTTTTCATTTTCAAATTATAGAATTGACCAGCAAGAAGCTGATAACAAACCACGATACAGTGCAATTAATGGCTTTGAAGGAGGAATGAAATTTTCATACTACCTTGGCAAAGACCTTCTCAGGTATGGCATTGAATTTTCCGGATTACAAACTCAATATCAATTTTATAATGCTGTAAACAGAAAAATTGGCGGAGAAAACGAAACACAAAACACAACAAATATTGCCGCATTTGTTAAATATAAAAAAATAATTAACAAGCTGATAATTACCCCAAGCTTTAGAATTCATCGCTATGGCGACCTTCAAGAAACATCTTTTGAACCACGATTCGGATTAAAATATAATTGGACAAAAAATTTCAGGCTAAAAGCTGCCGGAGGTTATTATTCTCAAAGTTTTATCAGTACTTTTTCCGACAGAGATGTTGTAAATTATTTTTACGGTTTTTTACTCGCACCCGATGAAATCCCTGATGAATTTGACGGCAAAACAATTACATCAAACTTACAAAAATCAAGACACATTATCGGTGGTATCGAATTTGATTTTCGTGAACACAGCATTTTCAATGTTGAAACTTATTACAAGTTTTTTAATCAGATGACAAATATTAATAGAAACAAAATATTTGACAATAACGAACATTTTGCTGATGAACCCTATTACCTAAAAGGTGATTACATCGTTGAAAAAGGAAACGCTTATGGAATTAACTTTCACTATACTTACGAACAAAAGCAATTTTATTTTTGGTTCGTTTACGACCTTTCTTATGTTGACCGCTTTACAATAAACAAATATGGAGAAATCGAAAAATACACACCTAACTGGGACAGACGACACAATGTACAAGTTTTAGGAAATGTAAGCTTAGGTGATAATAAAAATCCTTTTGAAATATCACTAAGATGGAATTACGGAACAGGATTTCCATTTACTCAAACTCAGGGATTTTTTGAATACTTAAATTTCTCTTCGGGAATTGACGAAGATTACACTTCAACAAATGGAGATTTACAAGTTCTGTATTCCGACCAGCTAAACGGAGGAAGACTACCTCAATATCACAGACTTGATTTTTCTGTAAAAAAATCTTTTAATTTTGACAAACATAAAAAATTAGAACTCATTTTCAGTGTAACAAATGTATATAATCGAAACAACATTTTTTACTACAACCGATTCAACAACAAAAGTGTTTATCAATTACCGATAATACCAAGTTTTGGTGCAACTTATTCGTTTTAGGAAGGTGAGTTTATTTCATTTTTTTAACAAATAATTTGTAACGTTTTTAGTACTAATATTACTCAAGTTTCGCATTTGAATATAAAGAATTGACATTCGGAAACTTATTAAATGTCGAGTTGTGATAACATAAAGAAAATCAATAGTATAATAATTCCATAATGAATTGTTTCATACTTTG
>JAYEOP010000316.1 GCA_034723125.1 Bacteroidota bacterium
ACGGCTATTCAGAAAAATTTGTGCCTTGCATCTTATTTATTATCTTTGTTTCTTAAAAGAAATGTATTTAAAGAACCTCACTTGAAGAAACCTTTTATTAACTCAAATCAAATTTAATTATGAAAAAATATTTTTTATTAGCATTCTCAGCCTTCTTAATTCTCGGTTTTTCTGGTTGTAAAAATAAAGCCAAAAAAGCAAGTAAAGAAGAAGAAGTAACAAAAGCAGATACAAATATGGTAGCAAAAGTAAATGAATACAAAAAAGTAAAACTTACAACAGATTTATCAGTTTTGTCAGAAAAGCAAAAACAAATGTTACCAATTCTTTTTAAGATTGCAGATATTATGGATGAGATTTTTTGGATAGAAGCTTATGGAAATAAAACAGAACTACTGGAAAGTATAGAAGATGAAGCAACAAAGAAATTTGTTGAAATAAATTATGGACCTTGGTCAAAACTTGATAACAATGAACCATTTATATCTGATGTAGGAGAGAAACCAAAAGGAGCAAATTTTTATCCTGCCGATATTACTCAAAAAGAGTTTGATGCTTTTGAAGATGAATTAAAAAACAGCCAATATACACTGCTTAGAAGAGATGAAGATGGTAATTTAATGTCAGTTCCTTACCACGAAGTTTTTAGAGAAAAAATTGAAGAAGCATCACAATTATTAATGGAAGCATCGGAGTTTGCAGAAAATGAAGCTTTTAGAGAATACCTTATACAAAGATCAGAAGCATTGCGTACAGATGAATATCAACCAAGCGATTTTGCATGGCTTGCAATGAAAGATAATATTATTGATTTTGTGGTAGGACCAATTGAAAATTATGAAGATGAATTATTCAACATCAAAGCAGCACACGAATCATTTATTCTTATAAAAGATATGGATTGGAGTAATAAACTAAAAAAATATATTGCATACTTACCTGAATTACAAGAAACTTTACCCGTTGATAAAAAATACAAAAGTAATATGCCGGGAACTTCAGGCAATCAACTTAATGCTTACGATGTAATTTATTATGCAGGAGATTGTAATAAAGCAAGTAAAACAATTGCAATAAATCTTCCTAATGACCCTATTGTACGTCAAGAAGCAGGCTCAAGAAAACTTATGCTCAAAAATGCTATGAAAGCTAAATTTGATAATATTCTTCTTCCTATTTCTAATGTACTTATTGATGAATCTCAAAGAAAGAATGTTAAGTTTGACGCTTTTTTTGCAAACACTATGTTCCATGAGGTAGGTCACGGTCTTGGAGTTGATTATCTTGTTAATAATCCTGACATAAAAGTTAGAGATGCACTAAAGAGTTATTACACAGCCATTGAAGAAGGAAAAGCAGATATTGTTGGATTGCATCTTATTACATATTTATATGGCAAAGGAGAACTTGATAACATTGATTTAATGGATTATTATGTAACATTTTTTGCAAGTGTTTTCAGGTCAGCACGTTTTGGCTCAGCAAGTTCACATGGAAAAGCAAACATGATGCGCTTTTATTTCTTTGAAGAAAATAATGCATTTACAAGAGACGAAGAAACAGGCACATACACCATTAATTTTGATAATATGAAAGAAGCTGTAAAAGTACTTGCCGAAAAAATTATTACAATACAAGGAGATGGTAATTATGAAGTAGCAAAAGCATGGGTAGAAAAAGATGGTAAAATAAAAGACCAATTACAAGCTGATTTAGATCGTCTTGCTGACAAAAATATTCCAAGGGATATTATTTTTGAACAAGGCTATGAAGTGTTGATACAAGAATAAAGTTTAGCAACAAAAAAAAGTATTAAAAAGGGGGAATTTTAATTAATTCCCTTTTTTTATGGTTCAATTATTGCAACATTAAACAAGCTTTAACACATGGCAATCAATGAAAGAGATACTTATTACTATTGTTTTATAATAAAATAAAATCTTATTTAATTAAAAATTAAAATGTTATGAAAACTATGATGAAAAATTTACTCTTAAGCACATTATTTTTGTTTTATTCCTCAACATTCATTTTTGCACAAGGTGTCCCAAATGGAAATTTTGAGATGTGGAATAAAATACAACTTTTTGAACAACCTGATGGTTATTTAACAACAAATCAACAATCCTTTTTTCTATTACAAACTTTTAATGTTACAAAATCTACAGACGCATATAGTGGCGATTATGCTATTAAATTAGAAACTATTGCTAATGCAAACGATACTTTGTTTGGATTTGCCATGAATGGAGATCCTCAAAATGCTTTGTCAGGAGGACATCCATTTACTTCAAAACCTGATTCTGTAAAAATTCAAGTTAAATCAGATATCAAAGCAGGAGATACTGCAATAATATTTATTTTATTTAAAAAATTTGGAATTACACTAGGAATGGAAATGTACTATGTTACAGGGAAATATTCATCTTACACTGAATTATCATTCCCCATAAAAACACTAATAGCAAATCCCGATTCAATTCTTTTTGGAATAGCATCAGGTAATCCTGATGGTAATCCTATTCCCGGAACTTGGATAATGCTTGATGATGTTGAATTTACAAATAGTACATCTAATCTTCATAATAAAGGTTTTGAAGATTGGACAGAAGTTGGCTATGATGAACCTTTTGGATGGTTTACAATGAACTCATATTTTTTGTTAGGTGGAGGACAAGCTTATGCAAATAAATCTACTGATGCTTATGAAGGAAATTTTGCCTTAGCAATTACAACAACAGAATCAGAAGTTATCGGTAATAATGAACCGTTTGGCATTGTTACAACTGGTTATTTTGTAAATGATGACCTTGGTGGTGGATTTCCATTAAACAAAAAACCCGATTCAATAAGTTTTTATTATAAATATGATAACTCCAATAATACAAATGACAGTGCTTTATTTTATATTCATTTTAGTAAATTTAGCACAACTCAAAACAAATCAATAGTTGTTGATTCACACATGATATTCCTGCCTTCTACCTTTAGTTATCAATATCACTCTATTCCATTTGATCTTTCAATTTATGATATTGATTCTTCAAATATAGTTTTAGGCTCAAGTAATTTTTTTAATGAGAAAAATATTGGAATTGGAAATAAACTTTTTATTGATGATATAGAGTTTTACTATGAGGGCGTAGGGTTTCCTCTTACATCACTTATTGAAAATAAGATTAATATTTACCCAAATCCTGCTGATAATTTTGTAAATATTGAAACAAATAACATTGAAAAAGCTCAAATAATCACTACTAATATTTACGATATTGAAGGAAGATTGATGCTAAGTAAAAAAAGTCAAATACAAAAAGGCACAAATAACATAAACCTAAGCACAAAAAATATTCCTAATGGACAATACTTGATAAGATTAATTGCAAAAAATCAAACATTATCAACAAAGAAATTAATTATAAAACATTAATATTTTTAGATAAATCAAATAAAAAGAAGAAAAAGGTTCAGACAATTTGTTTGAACCTTTTTTAGTATTCTGAGTTTTATTTTGAGAAATGATACTTTTGTTTTAACTTTGTATCTATTTTAAAAACAGGAAATAATTATTCATAAAAATATTATTGAGAGATGAAAACAAAAATTACAATTTTTATTATTGGATTATCCTTTCTTTTCGGATATGGATTTAGCCAAACAGTTTCATTATTTGCAGGAACAACCCAAACAATTGGACATAATGCAACGGGAAAAACTTTGTTAAACGCATACTTTGCTTATCCCTACGGAATGGCTTATGATAGCGAAGGAAGACTTTGGGTTACAAATTTTGGAGGACCTGAAGATATGACTATTCCAGGCTCACCACAAACAGGACATACCGTAAGTGTAATACTTCCAAATGGTATGGTTTATACAAGAGCAGGTTCTTATGCTCATGCATGCTTAAAAAATGGTATAGGTATTAATTGCAAATTTTTTAATCCCGCAGGAATTGCAGTTGGACCCGATGATACAATTTATATTGCCGATTACGAAAATCATGTTATTAGGAAAATGGTACCATTTCAATCTCTTGCCAATCCTCAAACAGTATCGGTTTTGGCAGGGAAATTTTACCAACCACAACCCAATTCACAATGCTATACAACTTATCCTGGATTTGCTAACGGTAGTGCAAAAGTTGCTCAATTTAATCATCCCATAGATGTTGATGTTGACGCTAATGGAAATGTATATGTTGCAGACAGAGATAATCATTGTATCCGTAAAATTACTCCCTCAGGAATGGTGTCAACTTTTGCTGGAATGCCCGGACAATCAGGTGATAACGATGACGACAATAAGTTGAGTGCAAAATTCAATTATCCCTCAGGCGTTCATTATGATGATGCAACAGGAGATCTTTATGTAACTGAATTTGGGAATAGCCAACTAAGAAAAATCTCAGCATCAGGAAAAGTAACCACAATTATTAGCAACCTTGCTACAATTGCACCCTACCAACCCGAAGATGTTGTTATGGACAATCAGTCTAATATTTACCTTACATCCTATCATAGAATACTAAAATATGCTAATAATAAAACCTCAATATTTGCAGGTGATGTTCATTTTAATGGATATACAGGTTACGTAAATGACACAGGTACTTCTGCACGATTTGATAATGTAAAAGAAATGGTTGTTGACCCTGATGACCTTCATTATATATATGTTGCCGATCAATACAATCATGTAATTAGAAAAATAGTTATTTGTACTCCATTTAAACCAACAATTACTCATTCAGGAAATTTAACAACATGCACAGGAGACACAGTAACATTATCAGGACCATCAGGTTTTATTGATTATAAATGGTCAAATGGCAAAACAACAAAAGATATAACTATTAAAGGTAAGGGTACTTATAACCTTACACTTACTGTACAAAACGATGATCATTGCTATGGAGTTTCTGATCAAATAAAAGTAACAATTTATGATTATTACCCAACAGTAACACCAAGTGGACCAACAACATTTTGTACAGGAGGTAGCGTTGATTTAGTTGGACCAAATGGTTTAGATTATTATTACTGGACTAAAGATGGGAACCTTTTTATGGAAGGAGCAAATAAGCAGACAATTACTGTAAACCAAACAGGTGCTTATATATTACAAGGTACCAAAGGGATTTGTAAAGGAAATTCAACAGCAAAAAATATTTTGGTAACAGACCATGTAACGCCAATACTAAAAATAATAAAAGGGGATTCAAATCTTTGTCAGGGTGAAGAACTTATTTTAAGAACAACAGCAAATAACTATGCAACTTATGATTGGAAAAAAGGTTCAACATCTATAAGTACACAAAGTAGCATAACAATTACAGAGGCAGGAACATATTCTGTATATGTAACAACAGGTACAGGCTGTGACGGGACATCTTATGGAATGTTAGTAACAGTAAATCCTAAACCAAGCAAACCAACAATTACAATTGGAACAGATTCAGTTCTCAATTCAAGTGCTAGCTCAGGAAATCAATGGTATTGGTATGGTAGCCTAATACAAGGAGCTACCTCCCAATCATATATGCCTTCAAAAGACGGATATTATAAAGTAGTAGTTACAAATCAATATGGATGTAGTAATGAATCTGATACTATTGCTTATGGTGATGTTTCAATAAATGAGTTTGACGTTTCAAGTAGTTTTGATGTATTCCCAAATCCAGGAACAGGGTTGTTTACATTAAAATCAGGTCTTTTATTCAATGAAAAATTAATTATCAACATAAATGATTTAACAGGCAGAATAGTGTTTAATAAAATTGTTGATGTTAATAAAAGAGGTTTTACAGAGGAATTTGATTTGCGAAATTTAGAAAAAGGTATTTATTTTATTTCAATTAAATCAGAAAATAAATTGGCAAACCTTAAGATAATTATTGAATAATTTTTAATTAAAACCCACATTTTTTAATGTGGGTTTTAATCGAAATCAAATGCAATTCAATCAATAAAAAAAGTTTAAATTTGTGGTTTAATTAAATCGAACCATAACAGTAAATCTGTTATTTAAAAAAAATTTATGCTAAACAGAAGGCATGTTAGAATAAAAGTATTGCAATCACTTTATTCACACTATAGTTCAGGGAATGAATTTACTGAAAGGGAAACAGAAAGGAATCTTACCAATAGTCTTTACCAATTTTATAATCTTTATCTTTATCTAATGCTTTTTATTAAAGAGTTAGCATTATTTGCCGAAAGATACGATGCTGAAAAGAAAGTGAGACATATTCAGCCTACAATGGAAACAAACATTAATTCAAAGTTTTATGACAATATTTTAGTAAAAAAGATTATTGAAGATACTTTCCTAGAAAATGCACTTAGTGATAATAAAATTATTTGGGATACAGAAGATATTGATATTATTCGCAAGGTATTTAATGACTTAAGAAATCAAGAAGCATATAAAGATTTTATGTCATCAACAAAAAATGAGGAACAAGAAAATTTTGAAATTCTTTCATTTGTAATAAAACATTACCCTTTAAATTTTTCGCTATTAGAACAACATCTTGAAGATAAATTTTTGCATTGGAATGATGATGCAAAGCCAACAGTACAAATGGTATCCAAAAGTTTTAAAATAATATATGCAGAACCAGAAATTGAAGATATTCTTGTTCCAATATCAAGTGATAAAAAGATGACTTTTGGATTTGCTCAAGATCTTTTAAAAATATCTATTCAAAATAATGATAATTTTAATGAGCTTATTAGTGAAAAAATTGACAAATGGGAACCTTCAAGAATTGCATTGATAGATGCTCTTATACTTAAAATGGGACTTGCAGAATTTTTATTTTTCCCTCAAATACCCATAAAAGTTACTATAAATGAGTGCATTGAGTTAGCTAAAAATTATAGTACACCAAATAGCAAGAAATTTGTTAACGGAGTACTTGATAATTTACTTAAGCAACTTGAAAAAGATAATAAAATTAATAAAAAAGGAATTGGAACTATTAATAACAACTAAATTTTATTAAAATGAGATTTTTAATATATTCAATTTTTTTATTGTTATTTATTACTTCATGTAATAATTCAAAAGACAAAGAAGAAATTAGTTCCGATTTAATAAATAATCCGGCAACTGCTTCCGGCAAAACAAAGAATAACAAAAAAATGCCCGAAATTACTTTTGAAAAAACAACACATGATTTTGGGGAAATAGCACAAGGCGAAATAGTTTCTTACGCCTTTAAATTTACTAATACGGGCAAAAGAGAACTAATAATTTCAAATATTGTTCCCAGTTGCGGTTGTACTGTTCCAAAATTCCCCAAAAGACCGATTAAACCAAATGAATCGGATTTTATCGTAATTATTTTCGATAGCAAGGGAAGAAAGGACAAATTTTTTAAAAATGTTAGTATTTTTGCAAACACAATTCCTGATATGAAAAAGCTTTATATCAAAGGATTTATAATCACTAAATAAAAAAAATAAATTATGGAAATCATCTCAATCTTTTTAATGTCATCAGGCGAAGCTACAGGAAATGGATCTTCAACAATAATAATGTTACTTGTGATGTTCGTTATTATCTATTTCTTTATGATAAGACCTCAGAGTAAGAAAGCAAAAGAACAAAAACAATTTAAAGAGAAACTTACAAAAGGCGATAAAGTTATTACAATTGGTGGCGTTCATGGAAAAATTCTTGAAATCAAGGAAAATAAAATCCTTCTTGAAATAGCAAAAGATGTAAAAATTACTATTCAAAGAGAAGCTGTTTCAATGGAATCGACTAATACATTAGATAACGATAAATAGTTTTTTTAAAATATACTGTGTCAGGTTTAGTTAAAAAAAATATTTTTTTATTTTTTAAACTATTACTAAAAAATAAAAATGTTGTAGTTTTTGTTATTTCAATGGCTATAGCTTTTGTCTTTTGGGTATTATTAGCATTGAATAAAGAGTATGTTACAACCTTAACACTAAATGTAAAATATGGAAACATTCCAAAACATTTAGTGCTAAAAAAACCTTTACCTCAGAAACTTAAATTCAAAATAAAATCGGAAGGTTGGGATATACTGTCTTTAAAAAAATCACAATCGGAAAATGATGTTTTTATTGACCTTAGTGATTTTGTCAGTAGTAATTTCATTCTTACCTCTGAACTTAAAAATTTTCTTGATTTAAAAAAAGAAAGTTTCTTTAATATATTAAAAATTTACCCCGACACCATACACCTTGATTTTGAACAAATAGCAAGAAAAAATGTTCCGATTGAACTCCTTCTTGATATCAGCTATGCAAATCAGTTTAGTCAATCGGGAAAAATAAAGCTAAAACCTTACAGGGTTTTAGTTACAGGACCAAAATCCACCATAAGGAATTTAAATAAATTGACTACTGAAAAAATTACTTTAACTAATGTTAGCTCAACAATTAATGAAAATGTAAGTTTAACAATTCCTTCTAAAATGAATATAACAATGGAAGTAGATAAAGTAAATGTAATTATTCCTATTGAAAAATTTACAGAAGGCAATTTATCGCTAAAAATTAAAGCTCCCAACAGTCTTTCTAATTCAATTAAACTTATCCCGAAAACAGCAACAGTTACCTTTCAAACAGCACTTAGTAATTATAAAAATGTAACTCCTGCAACTTTAGAAGTATTTTTTGACACATTAAAAATTAATGCTAAGGAAAATAACAAATTAAAACTATTTGTTAAAAGCAAAAATAAGTTTGTTAAAAATCTTAGTGTTGAACCGAAATATGTTGATTATATCATAAAAAAATAGTTATGCTTAAAATTGGATTAACAGGAGGCATAGGAAGCGGAAAATCAACAATTAGCAAAATATTTGAATTTCTTGATATTAAAATTTATAATTCAGATATACGCTCAAAAATTCTTATACAAAAAGATAAAAATCTCGTTGAGAGAATTAAAAAAGAATTTGGGGAATCAATGTATGATGAGAATAATTTTCTCAATAAAGAGAAATTATCAGATATAGTTTTTAAAAACGAAAAGGCATTAAAAAAGCTTAACTCAATAACTCATCCAGCAGTAGAAAAAGATTTTGAAAATTGGTGTAAGGAAAATAAAAATCAAAAATACATTATTAAAGAAAGTGCTATTTTATTTGAAAGTGGAATAGAAAATAAAATGGACGCTATTATTTCTGTTTATGCAAGCAAAGAAATAAGGATTGAAAGAATAAGAAAAAGGGATAAAATAAGCAGAGAAAAGGTGCTTGAAATTATCAAAAATCAGATGCCTGACAGTTTGAAAATGGCAAAAAGTAATTATGTGATTATTACTGATAAAAGCCAGTCTGTAATCAAGCAAGTAATGTTGCTGCACAATACACTAAATCAATTAGATAGACAATAGAAATAAAAACAATAATTTATAATGAGTTTTGTGGAAAAATAGCTCTATAATAATGGGCTAAATGATAGATTATTAGTAATTTTACAGTGTAAAAAATACAATCAAAATGGACAATAAAGAAGAAATTAAATTAAACGAATATACTGCCGATAATATTCAAGTATTAGAAGGCTTGGAAGCGGTAAGGAAAAGACCTTCAATGTACATTGGTGATACTGCCCAAAGAGGGCTTCACCACTTAGTTTACGAAGTTGTTGATAACTCTATAGATGAGGCACTTGTAGGATATTGCGATTATATAAAAGTTGAGATTAATAAAGATAACTCAATAACTATAGAAGATAACGGAAGAGGTATTCCAATAGAAATACATAAAAAAGAAAAAAGATCCGCATTGGAAGTAGTAATGACAGTGCTTCATGCAGGAGGTAAATTCGATAAAGATTCCTACAAAGTTTCAGGAGGATTACATGGAGTAGGTGTTTCATGTGTAAATGCATTATCTTCTGAACTTACTGCTACAATTCATAAAGATGGAGCAATTTACCAACAAACATATCAAAAAGGGAAGCCAATACATCCTGTAAAAGAAATTGGAAAAACTGATAAATCAGGTACAATTATTCATTTTAAGGCTGATGAAACTATTTTTCAATCCATAAATTTTTTATTTGATACATTAGCTGCAAGATTAAGAGAATTAGCATACTTAAATAAAAAAGTAAAACTAGTTTTAATAGATCATAGAGAAGAAGAGAATGGAAACGGATTAAAAGAAGAAAGCTATTATTCCGAAGAAGGATTAAAAGAATTTGTTCAATTTATTGACGTAAACAGAGAAGCACTTATGTCAAGAACAGTAGCTTTTGAAGGGGAAAAAAATGGTGTTCCTATCGAAATTGGCTTACAATACAATACTTCATTTAGTGAAAATGTTCACTCCTATGTAAATAATATAAATACAATTGAAGGAGGTACACATATTTCAGGTTTTAGAAGAGCATTAACAAGAACATTAAAAAATTATGCTGAGAAACAAGGATTGTTAAAAAATGTAAAATTTGATATCAGTGGAGATGATTTTAGAGAAGGATTAACTGCAATAATTTCAATTAAAGTACAAGAGCCACAGTTTGAAGGACAAACAAAAACAAAATTAGGAAACTCAGAGGCAATGGGAGCTGTTGACAGTTTTGTTACAGATGAATTAGGTGCATTTCTTGAAGAAAATCCAAATGATGCAAAACGAATAATTAGCAAAATTATTATTTCTGCACAAGCACGCCATGCAGCACGAAAAGCTCGCGAAATAGTTCAAAGAAAAAGTGGATTTAATTCTGCCGGTCTTCCGGGAAAATTATCCGATTGTTCTTCCAAAGATCCTGCAGAATCTGAAATTTTTCTTGTTGAGGGTGATTCTGCCGGTGGAACAGCAAAGCAAGGAAGAGATAGAGTATTTCAAGCTATTTTACCATTAAAAGGTAAAATACTTAATGTGGAAAAAGCTCTTGAGCATAAAATTTATGAAAATGACGAAATAAAAAGTCTTTTTACAGCTCTTGGTGTTTCTATTGGAACAGAAGAAGATGACAAAGCTTTAAATCTTAGTAAATTACGTTATCATAAACTGATAATTATGACAGATGCTGATGTGGATGGAAGCCATATTACAACACTTATTCTTACTTTGCTATTTAGATACATGAAAGAATTGATTGAAAACGGATATGTTTATCTTGCAACACCTCCTTTTTATCTAGTCAAAAAAGGAAAAAGAGAAGAATATGCATGGAAAGATGATGAAAGAGACAGATTAATTATGGAAATGAAAGCTGACGGAAAGATAGGATCTGTTTCTTTTCAAAGATATAAAGGACTTGGAGAAATGAATGCTGAACAATTATGGGATACAACCATGAATCCTGAACAGAGAACTCTTAGAAGAGTAACTATTGAAAATGCCGCTGAAGCTGACAGAGTATTTTCAATGCTTATGGGAGATGAAGTTCCACCGAGGAGAGAATTTATTGAGAAAAATGCTAAATATGCAAATGTGGATGCGTAGGTTTAGTTTGCTTATTTGGCTATTTTCAT
>JAYEOP010000317.1 GCA_034723125.1 Bacteroidota bacterium
TACATAAAGCAATTAGTCTAAAATATTCCTCAATTCATACAATTTAAAATCATTATTCTTATAAATCAATTTATACTTAAAACTGTATTTTTTTAAGTAAAGTATCATTGCGGTATCGGGAATTTCATTATTATTTTGTAGCAAATAATTAACCTTCAATTTATTATAAATAGTATCAAGTTTATCAACATCCTTTTGCCTTCTGTTATTTGACAAAGCACTCCTATCGGTGTATAAGGCTAAAGCTCTTGGTTTACGAAAAACAATAATTGAGGAATCAGGAGTATGATTTTTTATGTAATCAAATACTTCAACTGATGTTTTGCTTTGAGGTCCTCTAATTTCATTTTTTTGTTCTCTTGTAAAAGATAAAACTCCTTGATAATATTGTAAAACAACAAATAAAACATAAATATATGCTAAAGTGTCTAATTTTTTCATTTTCAAGGAAGTTGCCATCCATTTTAAAGCAACATATTGGTAGTAAAACAATAAAGGTAAAATTGGAAAAATATACCTGAATCCGGCTGTTGCAGGATAAAGCAAAACTACAGCAAAATAGGCAAGAAAAACAAAATCGTGAAATTCAATTTTCTTTAACAATTTAATAACTAATCCCATTGCCATTAAAAACCAAGTAAGAAAGATAGTAATATTACCAATAAAATCACTGATTCTGTACATATTAAAGAAACTCTTGAAATAGAAAAAGTAATGAGAACTAGTAGCTGCTATTACTTCCCAAATGCTGTGATGAGATAGATAAGTAGCATAAGCTGATGAATATGAACTATCAATGGGTAATGGGAAAAATATTCTTCTTAAAATTATTTTCAAAGCAAATGCAACAATTACAACAGCAGATGCAATTAAAAATTCCTTAAACGCTTTTTTAAATACAAATTTTTTGTAGTAAATATCTTTTATAATTTCAAAAATGAAAAACCCGAAAAACGCCACAGGAATCACTAAAGCAATAGACCTAACAGTCATTGCAAATCCGGCAAGTAAAGCTATTACAATGCATTTCAGGTATCTTATCTTCCAATCTGAATAAAACACAAGTATAGCAAAAAGTAATAAAAATGCAAATGGAATATCTGATAAAATATTTTGTTTAAAAAATAATGTCCATCTGTTGTATTCCATTATCAAAACAAACAAAAGAGCTAATAGAGGATGCATTCTTTTAGAAAGGAATAAATATGCTAAGATTCCTACTAAAAATAAAAACAATGTGATAAAGTAAGAAAAAGCAAGAATATTATTTCCAAACAAAGCGTAAACAGGTGTGAGAAGCAATGAAAAACCAATAGAAACATTTGATATCATTCCAGGATTATCTTCATTAAAAATAAGTCCTGTATTTTGTGCCGATTTGCCTTCTACAATATTTTTTGTCTGATGAATATACAATGCAAAATCATCACCCCAGTTGTGTGTATCTTTAACATTTATAACAAATAACGGTAATAATATTATTATAAGAATTATTAAATATCTTATTCTTTCATTTTTAAACAAATCTCTCATTAAAATATAATTATTCTTTTTTATCACTGATTATATAGGTAGGTCGTTTTTTTACTTCAAGAAATAGTTTACCGATATATTCTCCAATTATTCCAATTGTAATTAGTTGTATCCCTCCTATCAACAACACAGAAATAAGAATTGACGTCCATCCTTCAAGAACATTGTGAAAAATAAATTTAGCAAACAAAGCATAAACAATATAAGCAAATGCAAACAATGAAATTAAAAACCCAAAAAAAGTAGCAAGGCGTAATGGCTTGATGCTAAAAGACATAATACCTGTTTGAGCAAAAGAAAACATCTTTTTTGCAGAATATTTTGTTTTTCCGCTATACCTTTTTTCTGCAACATATTCAATTGATTTTGTTTTATAACCAACCCACTTTACTAAACCACGAATAAAGAGATAATATTCATTCATTTTTTTAAGTTCATCAACAACCTTTCTGTCAAGCAATCGGAAATCGGAAGCACCATTTTCAAGTTTTACATCCGACAAAATATTCATTATTTTGTAAAATAAGGCAGATGAAAGCTTCTTCAATATTCCTGTTCCTTTTGTTTTTTTTCTTAATGCATAAACAATCTGATTACCATTTTTCCATTCTTTGTACATTTTTACTATTAGTTCGGGAGGTTGTTGAAAATCAGCATCAATACTAATAACTGCATCACCTAAAGCATAATCAATACCTGCTTTTAAAGCATACTGATGACCAAAATTTTTTGAGAACCTAAATCCTTTCACTTCGGACTGTTCATCAGCAAGCCTCTCTATTAGTTGCCATGAATCATCAGTACTTCCGTCATCAATAAAAATTACCTCAAATGAAGTTTTTATTTGATTTTCAATAACATTTTTAATGGCAAAAAATAGTTTCTCAATATTTTCTTTTTCATTATATGCAGGTACTATAACAGAAATTTCCATAAATAAAGTCAAAGGGGTTTTTATAAACACATTTCTTTTAAGAAACAAAGATAATGAATAAGATGCAAGGCACAAATTTTTCATTGTCTATAAAAAACTCTAAGAATCTTAATGCCTGTCTGCCGACATAGGCAGGCGAATGTATTTATAAAACCTCCCTTTAATAATGAATATTGACCACGTTCGCAACCGCTAAAGCTACAGCGAACGTGGTCA
>JAYEOP010000318.1 GCA_034723125.1 Bacteroidota bacterium
AATCATTAACCGAAAAATCTGTAACAGGACTTGGAAAGACAATTATTTCTCTCGTAGCCGTGTCCCTACAACCTTGGTTTGTTTCCTCAATTAAAACCACATTAAAAGTATCTGCAATTAAATAAATGTGTTGTGCTGTATCAGCATTTGATGTGTTGCCGTCTCCGAAATACCATGTTTTTGAAACATTTAAATTTAAGGAATCACTTGGGTTTAAGAATGTGAAGCTGTTTTCGTTGAAGCATTGGGCTGTGTCGTTTATGTTTATTTTTGTCTCCGGCATTGGCTGTACATAAAGTTCTTTGGTTTTTGAGGTTTCGCAACCATAAGATGAAGTAACCGTTAATTTAACATTAAATGTATCAGCAACTAAAAATGACTTTACAGGGTTTTGTTGAAAAGAGCCTGTACTATCCCCGAAATCCCACTCGTAGGTCATGCTACCGTCTATAGCGGTGGATGAATCATAAAAATAAAACTCATTGCCAAGCAAACACTGCGAGTTATCCGCAATACCAAAATTAGCATAAGCATAATTGCTGATTCTTATTTCCCTTTCAAAAGTATCGTTGGTATTATCGTAGAAAATAACTGCATTTGTTATATAAATACCCGTATCTGAATACACATGTTTAGGATAAAACTGCCATGAATAATTACTATCCCCAAAATACCAGTAAACTGAATCAATATTGGAAGTGTCTTTTAAACTGAATGCTGTTGAATCCCCCAAGCAGGTGTTTTCAATTTCTATATCAGGGAGGTAAAAATAGGATTGGAGAAAGGTGGGGAGGGACATTCCAACACCATTATTGAATTTTATAGCTGAATCAACATAATTACAGGCATTACCTTTTAAGTCTGGTTTATTAATACAACCTAAATAATAGTTCGGTCGTGCTAAATATATTTTTTTATCAAGACCTATCTGTAGGCAGTAATAGTCATTACTATAATTATTAATATAAACAGCAAAAAGTGATTGTTTGATTATACTATCTATTCCCGAAGAAATATCTACTTGGTATAGTTGACCAGGGGCACCATCAACTGAAAAATACAAGAATTTTTCATTGTGCGAAAATTCAATACCATAAGTTCTGTCATGACCTTCAACCTGTGGAATACTGTCAATAGTAATGCAATTTGAAACTTTTCCGGTCTTGTTGTCAAAATCAAAAATGTCAACTTCCCCAGTCCTATAAATTGCATTAGCCAGTTTTTTGCTTGAAGGTGAAAATTTCATTTGTCCACCCCCATCACCCCAAACACTTCCGGTATATGTTCCTACTGAAGAAATAACAGGGGTTGTATCTAAACCTGTGTTTTTAAGCAAATATGCTTTTAATTTGTTAGAATTAAAATCCTTAACCAATATCCAAACCGATTTCCTGTTGGCATGTAGAATTGCTGCAATTTTATCATTTACATTTGAACATATTTTCTTGTTTTTCAAAACTATTTCCCCATTTCCATTATCTTTTGTCATATCAAGTATATGATACCAAAAACCTTCGGTTGTAAGGTTTTGCCCCAGATATGGATACTGTACGGTAAAAAGATAATAAATATTAGGATTCCCCCCAGGATGAGGAATAATCATTGGGGATTGATCGCAAGCACTTGAATTATTTAGACCATAACCGTTTTTCAAGGTATCGTGATTTTTATTCCATATTGTATTGCCATTGGAATAAAAAAGCAAATTACCATTTTTGTCCGATATAGTGGAAGTACCCCGTCCCCCATACATCTTACTGTCATAAATAGGAGTGGGACTATTGCTTTCAAACTTCATTCCTTGACAAACTCCAAAATACCAATTTTTAGCCTCTAATTGTGCGTAAGAATTTAACGAAACAGTTATCAAAAAAAATATGATTAATAGTTTTTTCATTTATATATGCTAAATAGAAATATTATTCAAAAGTACGTAAAATAAAATCCATAAAAAAATTGTTTAATTATTTGTTAGTACAATTAAAAGGGAAAAGGTAACGGAAAAATGTAGATTTTTTTTAAATTGTTTGTTAGGGTGCTGGAAATGGCGAAAATTTTAACTTTATATTTTTTAAACTCATCCCTGCCTTCTCTAAAAATAAAGAAGGAGTAAGCGGTAAAGTTAAAATTTTCACAGTATTGTTTGGTATTATACCGAAAGGTTATCATGTAAAAGAAAATAAATTTTCTTAACATGCTAATCCATCGGCATAATACTAGTTTCTTCTTAATTAATTTGATGACGGTTTAGTATTAGTTGTTTTTTACAGAATTGATTTTTCAAAAAATATTGTTGAAAGTTTATCAATGTATCATCCCTCTTTGCTTGCAGAGAGGGACAGGAGAGTGAGTCAAATAAAGTTGCTATGAAAACTCAATTTCAATTTCAACTTTTTATTTATTAGCGATTCCATAATTTGAGTTTTTGCTTCTTTTTTACCTCTTTTGTGTTTTCTCCTTGAGGAGAAATTATAAGGTAAAAACTCAAATTATTACATTGGAAGTTTTAGGATTGGTAATTTGACTTCCGACTGAAGACTGCCGACTTCTTTAATTGAAAGCTCCAAGATACCGTCATTGCGAAGGAAGTATGACTGAAGCAATCTGATGAAAGAATTGTTTATCTGTTGATTTGTTTATTTGATGATCCATACGGACAAGTTTTGTTTATTTGGAATTTG
>JAYEOP010000319.1 GCA_034723125.1 Bacteroidota bacterium
CAATCCCCATTTCAATTCCAGTTTGGTGCGATTAAAAGAACCAACACAAAAAAAGGCTATACAATATTATCAAAATTTCAATTCCAGTTTGGTGCGATTAAAAGACGTTGCAAAAATAAGAAAAAATTACTTATTCTTATGTTATTAGCTTGTTTTTGTGTTGTAAAAATTTATTAAAGTTGTCGGTCGCTAATTCGGTACTTTATACCGTAGTCTGACGACTTGATTTAATGTGAAGATTATCAGTAAATAAAAGAACGATTGCTCGTAATTCTATTATTTTAAGCAGTGTAAATTTACAATAATCTTGCAGAACGACAACTTTTTAATGAATTATTTTTCTACAAAAAATTATCTAATGGGTTTTTATCTTTCCCTATTACCTCTTTTTCAAGCCATTTTTCATTACGGCTTTTAAAAATTATTAAACTGTCTTCTTCCTTTTTCATAATATTTTCTGCATTTGCTATTAGCGATTTTAATTTGCCTTCTGTAAGTTCGCCTTCAAAAACAGAGTTTTGAATCCAATTTAAATATCTTCGACATAATTTAAGCATTTTGCCTACTCTTTTTACGTTGATGTCGTACACAAGAATTACATACATGAGTGAAAATTTAAAAGTTAAGAGTGAAAATTTAAAAGTGAAAAGGTAACCATTGATTTAATTGAATTGACTTTTTTTAATTCTTTATCTTCTATTTTTATTAGTGTATTCGTGGCAATAAAATAAAAAGTGTGGTGTTTTCATTTTTTTTCTATAGTTTGAAAATAATTTTACTAATTCTTCAGTTTCATTTTTTAATAATTCGTAAGGCAAACTGTTTTGTTTTTTTCTCAAATCTTCATTAAAATTCATTTTCTTTATTTTCCATTTTTCACTCTTGAATACTACCACCACATTTTTAAAGGTTTGTATTCTTCAATTTCTAAAAGATGTTTTAAAAGTTTATAGCATTCAAGTTTTATTAAGTGTTTATAGCTTACGCTTTTGTTTAATGTTCTGTGTTTTATGGTTTCATTGTATTTGTTTTCCAAGGCTTTAATAAATGTTTTTTTTCCTTTATCTTTTAAAAGTATTTTATTGAGTTTTTTATCAAAGTCATTAATAGTAATTTCTTTTTTGTTTAATACTTTAAAAATTACTCTATCAACAATAATAGGTTTAAAAATTTCTGCGATATCAAGTGCGAGTGAATATCTTCTTTCTCCGGGTTCATGAAGATAGCTTATTGTAGGGTTAAGTTGAGTTTTATTTATTGAACGTAGGCATTCGGCATAGCACATCATGTTACCAAAAGAAATTAGGGCATTTACTTCGTTAAGTGGCGGTTGTTTAGTTCTTGTTCCCATTTTAAAATCATTGATTATCAAATCAAAGGCTTGGTAGTAGTATCGTCTTATATTTCCTTCTATTCCCATAAGTTCATCAATTCGTTTTGTTTTGGGAATACTTAATTGAAGTTGTTGAATGGAATTTATTATTGATTCAAGGTCTTTACCTCTGTTGTTGTAATATTTGAGGTTTTTGAGCATGTTATAAGAAGCACTTTCAATAAATTTTCGAGCAATTATTATTCTTTTGTTTTTGTTTTGATAATGTTTTGTTTGTGATAAAATAACTTTACCTGCAAGTAACTGGTCTTTTGGCATAAACGAACCTGTGTAATTTTCGTAATAATCAAAAAAGTGTACGCTAATTTGATTTTTGCCCAAGAAGTTATAAAAGCTACTGTTTGCATCCAAAGAACCGAAAATGTATAAATCTTCAACATTTTCAACGGGTAAGTATTTTGGTTTTTGTTCTTTACCTTCTTTATCGACAGGAATAAATTTTAAGGTGTTATCTTTTCGTGATAATCTTCCGGGATTGAATAAATAATAAGTCTTTTTCATAATTTTATGACATGATTTATAGTTTTGTTTTAGACAGGATTAACAGGATTAACAGGTTTATTTTTAGACAGGATTTACATGATTTACAGGTTTATTTATTAGACAGGATTTACATGATTTACAGGTTTATTTATTAGACAGGATTTACATGATTAACATGATGCTTTTTTTTATGTTAATTTTAAAATTCTGTCTGAAATATTGATTTTTGACATGGTAAACAGGATTCTCTTATTATTGCTTTTTCTTGATGTAATCTTTATATTTTCTTTTTACTTCTACTGAGCTTCCAAAGTTTATCAGAAGTCCAATTTCGTTTCCTGTTCCTTGAAGGTAATTTACTAATATCACTTCGTGAATTTTTATCAAATTCTCAATAGCTTTAAGTTCTAATATCACTTTATCTTCTACTATGATGTCGGCAAAAAAGTCACCAATAAGTGTGTGATCATAAAATACTGGTATGTTGAATTGTTGCTTTGCTTTTAAACCAGCTTTCTTAAGCTCAATCATCATTGCATTTTCATATACTTTTTCTAAAAATCCGGGACCAAGTGTATTGTGGACTTTGTAGGCACAGGCGATAATTTCTTTTGTTAAGTCGTTATTTATCATAATGTTTGTTTTTAGGTTTCTACTTTATCATAATTTACAAGTTTTTATTAGACAGGATTTACAGGTTTTTCTTTCATGTTAATCTTGTAAATCCTGTCTAAAATAATAGTTTTTCTTTCATGTTAATTCAGTAAATTGTGTCTAAAATAATAGTTTTTATTTCATGTT
>JAYEOP010000320.1 GCA_034723125.1 Bacteroidota bacterium
ATAAAATTTCTTTTTAGTTTCAAACAAGCAACTCCTGTACTACCACTTCCCATAAACGGGTCTAAAACAATTTGACCTTCAAATGAGATTAGTTTTATTAAATGATACATCAATTTAACAGGTTTTAAAGTCGGATGAAAGTTAAAATCTTCTTTTTTTTGCCTTACTTTTGGAACTAAAAAGAACTTATCGTAACCATCTTCAAACTTTTCGGTTCTGATAATATTCGCAGGAACTCTTCCTTTTGGATGGGGATTATGTCCAACCTTTGTTTCACCTTCTGCATAATGTATTCTTGTATCTTCAATATTTAATGCAGCTGTTCCATATTTAATAATGTTTTGTGCAATAGTAAGTCCTTTTTCAATAGGCTTTTGTACTAAAATAATAGGTTCATAAGCAGGTTTTAAACCTAATCCTGCTCCTTTATATTTTTTTGCGAAATCTGATGCAGGTTCATATTTAAATTTTTCTTTGTTAGCATAATAATTTATAGCTCCATTTTTTTTGTAGCCTTGAACATAATTATATTTACCAACTACCTTGCTTGCTACACCAAGCTCTTTATCAATATCTAACGCTACATCTCTACTTTTAGGCATTCCATTTAGATATGACCAAAATAAAACATCTTTAATAACAAAACCGCTTTCTTCTAAATCTACCATTAAGCGGTGCATTAATCTAATCGATGAAAAAACAAGAGTAAAGGCTCCAGGTTTTAACAGCTGTAAACTATTTCTCCAAATTTCTTGTTTTGGCAAATCTTTATCCCATTCTTGATTTTGGTAAGAAATTCCATAAGGCGGGTCAGTAACAATGGCATCAACTGAATTGTTTGCTAATTCAGATAAAGGATAACAAGATTTATTGTATATTTTATATTCTGACATCTTTTGTTCTCCTTATATCTCCTAATTTTTATATACTCTCAAATGATGTTTGATAATTTACAAGTAATTTATAAACAAACTTTTTTGTTTTGTCTGGTGGAACTACTATTTCAAAACCATATTCTTTTATCATCCTTATGGACAAATGCTAACTCTTAATAAAAGCCTCAGCGTTTTGATAAGGCTGTAATTTGTTTTATTAGAGGACTTCTCTTAAGAAAACTCTATTTCATCTTTTTCCATTACTTTTTCGCAGTACTTACATTTGAGTTTCAAAGATTCACAATCAGTATCTACATTAAATACAGTTTCAATATTTTCATGATTAGTAATGCATTTTGAATTTCTGCATTTTACTATTCCTGAAATTTGCTTAGGAACTTTTACAATAGTTTTTTCTTTAACATCAAAGTTTTTAATAATTGTAAGTGATGCTTCAGGTGCAACTAATGAAATTTTGTTTATTTCATGTGCTTTGAAAAACTTATTAGAAACTTTTATAATTCCTTTTTTTACAAGCTTTTTACTATCCAGATTAGCACCAATAAGTACAGTGTTCTCTGAATTTTCAAGGTCAAGTATTTTTACAACTTTCATTACACTTTTTGCAGGAATATGATCTATTACAGTGCCTTTTTCTATTGCACTAACTCTTAATTCTTTCATTTTTATTCAATTTATTTTTTTAAACCTAAAATTAATGAAACTATTGCCTGGCGTACATACACCCCATTTAATGCCTGTTGGAAATAGTATCCTTTTCCTGAGTCATCAACATCAATGTTTATTTCGTTTACTCTTGGGAGAGGATGTAATACTTGCATATTGTCTTTTGAAGTAGAAAGATCATCCCTTTTTAACTCATAAGAATCTTTTACTTTCTCGTATTCCGAAGGATCTGAAAATCTTTCCCTTTGAATCCTTGTCATATAAAGAATATCAACATCAGGAATAACATCATGGATGTTTGATAAAGTATGAAACTCAAGTCCTTTATTTTTAAGAAACATTTGATATTGTTCAGGAATCTGCAAAAAACTTGGGGCAACAAAATGAAATTTGCAATTAAAATTGGAAAGAGCCATTAGCAAAGAATGAACAGTACGACCATATTTTAGGTCGCCAACAAATCCAATAGTAAGGTTTTCAAGAGTATTCTGAGTTTGCTGAATTGAATAAAGGTCAAGTAATGTTTGAGTAGGATGCTGATTGGAGCCATCTCCTGCATTGATAATTGGTACATCTGCTACTTCACTTGCAAATCGTGCAGAGCCATCAAAAGGATGACGCATAACAATAAGGTCGGCATAGTTGCTAACGGTTTTTATTGTGTCACGTAATGATTCACCTTTTTTTACACTTGTTGAACTTGCATCGGTAAAACCAACAATATGACCACCAAGCATTGAAATAGCACTCTCAAAACTTAACCTTGTTCTTGTTGAAGGTTCAAAAAATAATGATGCAATCACATGTTTTGTTAAAATTTGCTGTCGTGAATCCTTCTCAAATTCAGCGGCAAGTTCAAGAATTTTTAAATGCTCTTCTTTAGAAAAGTCATTAATAGAAATTAAACTTCGATTTTTCATTTTTTACTCTTTTTTATTCTTTCCAATAATTCAAGATATTTTAATTGTATATAGGGAGGTTCTTTAAATACATTTCTTTTAAGAAACAAAGATAATGAATAAGATGCAAGGCACAAATTTTTCTGAATAGCCGTAGCTATTGAGAAAAATTTTAACGCAGTCAGATTGTTTATTATCTT
>JAYEOP010000321.1 GCA_034723125.1 Bacteroidota bacterium
GATATGATTAGATCGCTACAAAATAACGGTGGATGCTATATAATAATTTTATAAAAAGTTTGGACGATATACAACTTAGGATTATTATGGGTGTGAGAGGTTGTGTGGTGGCTAGATAGGCGAAATTTCAAATAAAATTTACTTAGTCCGTTTAAGTTAAGAAATATGAAATCAAAATATTGGGATAAATTTTACGAAAAGCCTCTTAAGGAAATACCCTGGCAAAATGTTCAAGCTGATTGGTTTAAAGAATTAGTGGATAATAAAACAATACGGGCTCCTCTTCTCTTGATTTAGGTTGTGGCACTGGTCAAAAGTCTATTTATCTTGCAAAATATGGTGATTTTCCCGAGGTTATAGGGGTAGACATCTCCGAGAAAGCTATTGCAATCGCAAAGCAAAACGCCAAAAAAGAAGCCGTTCATTGTCAATTCATTTGTGCTGATGCAACAGAATGGTCATTTGTTGATAATAACAAGACTTTTGACTTTATTCTTGATTGGGCAAATTTACATGGTATACCAGCAGATCGACGGGCCGAATATATCAAAGGGATCAATCAACACAGCGGAAGAGGAGCCCTTTTACTTATTAGAACGTTTAGCTCGCAAGACGAGGGGCTTGAACATTTTGATCTTATTAGAAACAGTGAATCGTTTAGACATTATGTTTTTACTAAAGAAAAATTGACGAGGCTTTTCTCCGATTTTCATATTTTAATGACTAACAAAAATGAATTGAAACGAAGCCCAAAAGAAGGAATATTTATGATTGAGCTTCTTCTGGAAAAATCGTAAATTTTGTTTGAAACATCGTACAACACTGAGTATGAGGCTACAGCTTTTATACAAAAGCCTCCCCCATATTTTGCTCCGCTATCGCTACGAAAACAATTTTTTGATTTTTTGAGAAAAAAAGAGTATAATTTATAGATTTTATTTTATAAAACAAACATTATGAGTATTGAAAACCCAGAAATACTAAAGGTAAACCCAGAAATAGCAAGGCCTGAGGATAATTTGCCAGTTGACCCAATAATGAAAAACAGCGAAATTCGCGCATATAATATTGAAGTTGCAAAAAGAAAAATAGCCGATGAACAAAAAATTGAAGAACTAAGAGCAAATCCTGGGATTGAAAATTATGATTCACAAATTCATTCTTTTATTAGCGAATTGCCAAACAGAGAAGGCTATGTTGATTTTAGTCAATTACAAAAATGCGGACATGGCGGGACACATGATGTTTTCATTTATCCTCAAAATCCAAAATTTGTAATCAAACTTAATCGTGGTGCTCTGGAAAAAGCGTTGAGTGTTGGGCAGTCAACCTTGCCTCCTGAAATACAAAAAATGGCAGATCAATATATTGAAGGAGAAAACAACAAAAACGAACAATTATACGAGCACTTTGGACAGAAGCATTGTTTACGTGAAAAAGCGATGATACAAAAAATTAGAATTGAAAAAGACGGGAACTATCAAGACATTACAGGAGTAATCTCAATCCAGGAAGCAAGCGACATTTTTAAAGACCGAAATAAAAAAGATTTTAGTACTGGCTACACTGAACAAGACCCAGAGCTTGGAAAAAACAAGGAAATTTATGACCGAATGAATAAAGCCCTTTTAGGAAAAGAAGAATTTAATGAAAATGATTTTTTGGAATTTAACGACAAACTAAAATCAATTTTTGAACTGGTTGATAGTGATAAGGAATTTGCTGATTGCATGAGGGTATTTTTGCTAAAATTCAAAAATTATTTTGAAGCTTCTGGTAGATTTATTGATTTGGTTGGTCAAGAAAATGTCTTGTTTTATAAAGAAGAAGGGAAATGGACATTTAAGTTAGGAAGTGTTGTTAAAGTAGAAAATAAAGAAGTTATGACAGAGGCAATGCAAGCCCTTGCTGAAAACCCAGAAGGTATTAATCAAGATGAAAGATTAAGAAACCAGCTTATGAATCAGTTAGCCTTAATTAGATTATTGAATGCATCTGGCTTAAAGGTTGGAATTGGAAAGATTGTTGATATAGAACTAACAGACGAACAATTAGAAAATTTAGATAAAATTAAATTTAGTAGCTAAAAATACAAATGGAGTTTTGGGCTACGGACATTCATCCCTTTTATTCCCTTCTGCCCTTCGTCCAAAACGAAAATTTTTCACTCGAACAAATTATAAAAGAGACTTGGAAATACGCTAAAGCCACATTGTATTCTCACTTCGCCCGCTACCTACCTGCCGGCAGACAGGTACTCCGAAAACTTTTTTTACCCCGAATGTTATACGACATATTGCTCGGATACCCCCTTTACTTATGCAAATAGAAAAATTTATAATATTTATATAATTCGAAAATAAGCTATGAGTAAAAATGAAAAAATCATCATATTCGACTTTGACGGCGTCATTGCAAACTCCTTCCATGTGGCATTTGAGGTTAACCAGCTTGCAAGACCAGCGTTGACAGAAGATCGATATCAAGCAATGTTTAACACCAATATCAATGATGCTAAACATACAGATCCCATGGTCAATAAAATTGATTTCTTTACCGAATATGGCAAAAGGTTCCAAAATCTTGGGATTGATTCGGCTGTTAAAGAGACAGTTATTAAATTAAGCGAGCAATTTCCGCTCTTCATTGTATCTAGTACTA
>JAYEOP010000322.1 GCA_034723125.1 Bacteroidota bacterium
GTTTATTCCTGTAGGTGCTATTGTAACTGATTTATTTGTTCCTAATCCACAACACCATGTAAAATTTAAATCAGGAGCGGTTGCTGTTAAAGTAACACTATCTCCTTTACAATAATAAATATCTGCTCCTGCATGAACCTTTTTATGTGTATATTTCCAAACCCCATTTCCAAAAGTGCCAAGAAAGATATCATCTTCAACAAATTGCATTTTTAATGTTATCATTCCCAAATAATATGGAGTAGTTGCTTCTTTATACCAATTGATTCCATCACGGCTAACATAAATACCAACAGTTGTGGATATATACCAATAACCTTTATTGAATTTTAGTTCAAAAGCACTCATATTTGATGGTAATCCAATAGTGTTTAACGGTACTACATGGTTAGCTGATATTGTAAAAAGAGAATCAAAATACGGGTTCTGATTATTATTTGTAAGAACAAAAAGAGGCATATTGTTATCATCAAAATCTATAATTGGTAGTTCTAATTCATTGTCCCTGGAATATTTTGTTTTTAATCTTCTGTCGATATTATGATTAAACACAATTGTTGTCCATGTTAAACCATTATTAGTTGATTTACAAACAACTTCTTTATCATCTTTTGTCGTAGCAAAAAGATATAAAATACTGCCATCTCCAAAAATACCATTCACTCTTTTCAGATTAAGTGTAGTTGTAAAGAAATTTTGTGAAATCAATGTCCATGAATCTCCTGCATTTGTTGTTTTATAAAAGAAACAAGCTGTATCCCAGTCGTGATTTCCATCATTATCGTTATCGACAAACTTCATAAATAAAGTATTACCACTTTCACCGGCATATTTCATCCGTTGATAATTCGGAATATTGGTAAGACGTGTCCAACTCTGACCGGAATTTGTAGATTTACAGAAATGTAGTGTATCGCTATCCATTGAAGGTTGTATGGTAGTATAAGCTATATTATTATGACTAAATAATGAATTGGCAAATAATAATCCCCAAAATGCTTGAGAAAGACCTGTGTTTGAATATGCCCATGTTTGCCCTTTGTCTGTTGATCTTAAAATTCCGTAAATATCTTTTTTTACTAATAAAGTATTATTAACTTCCGTAATAGATGTTGTGGATAAATTCTGATAGCCGTTTCCCTTTTTTGTCCATGATGCCCCGTGGTTAGAAGAATAAAAAATTTCACCAAGCTGAGTAGGTATAATATATTGACTATCTGAAATTTCACATAGGAATGCAGGTGGAATAATTGAAGTATCTGTAATTTGAGTCCATGTATTTCCATGATCAATTGAACGATAATAGGTAGCTGTAAATGCAGGTAGAATAAATGCAAAACCAAATACAAGATGATCGGTTGAATTTATCATATCAAAAGCTACATTTGAGGGAATAGAAGCTGTTCTGATGTTATTCCATGTTTGTGTTGAGGAGTCAAATTTGTAGGGTGAACTGTTATAAATGCTATAAAGCGTATTCCCATTTGGCTCTCCTGAAACATTATATGCCCTAAACTCATTTCTATCAATTCCGGTTGTAGGAATACCATGAATAGTATTACCATCCATTGTAAACATTAATGAATCAACATTATTAAAGTCAGATGCAAAATACATTTTAGAATTACTTAAGTTATGGATAAATTCAATACCCCATCCAGTTCCGATAAAGGCTCCTTTATTCCAATTTGTTGCATTATTTGAGTAATATATATAACTCGAATCATGACCGTATCCATAAATATCATGAATATTGATTATCATAAATGCTTTATTGTTAGCTGAACCTATGGAACAAATGTTAAAAGGTCTGCTTGGTAAACCCGTTACTGAAGTTCCCAAATATTGCCATGTAACTCCATTATCCGAGGATTTATAAACAGGGTTTTCTGTTCGGGAGTTATCCATAAGCACGTATAAATCATTATTAAAAACAATTAAATCTTTTATTTTGTTTGTAAATGTGTCAAGTCCGTGGGCTGAATATGTCCATGATGTACCAGTATCATTTGATTTATGAATTCCTCCAATACGTCCTTTAGAGAAAATAAGATTTCCTTTTTTAACCATCTGTCTTACTTCACTACAACTTTCAAGATTCTGATTTGTAAGTTGTGTTAATTGAGCTTGTGATGCAAATATAAAAATGAGATTTAAGACAAGAAGTGAGAATAATTTATTCATAACTAATAATTATTTATTTGAAATATCAAAACATAATAAATATAAATTTGCACGAAATATACATAAATTTTTGAGAAAAGATATAGCTGCTAAAGTATTTTTTCTAAATCAACAATTGATATTAAATTCGACCCAGCAATTGCAAAATTGTTTCAGAAGGGGTGAAATTGAAAAGGCTAAAGTTCAAGCTAATACCAAGAGTTAGCGAGCAATCTTCTGTGGTTTTAATAAATCTCGAATCTTGAGTATAATTGATTTTTTCTTAAAGAGTAGATAAAAATGGTATAAACAAAAACTTTGTTTACATTTGTTCATAATTAAATATTAATCCCTTTATAAAATTATGCAGTTTATGTTTTCACATAAAAAACAGAAATTAATGAATATGATAGTATTTACAAATGATTTGACAGCTATGAATATAATGAAAATAAACGGAACTTCTGTTTATACTAATGTTG
>JAYEOP010000323.1 GCA_034723125.1 Bacteroidota bacterium
CAATTTGTTACAAAACACAAAAGCATCCACCCAATAACAAATTGAATTAGTTTCAAATGTTATAAAAATATTTACGAACTTTACGCCAAAGTAATTTTTATTGATAACATCATTAAAAATGATTTTATACATGCTTTAATTTGCATGAAACCTTTTTTGTAATTAAAAATTAAAACATTATGGAATATCGAATTGAAAAAGATAGTTTAGGAGAAGTAAAAGTACCAAAAGAAAAATACTGGGGAGCACAAACACAAAGGTCTTTCCAGAATTTTAAAATAGGAAACGACAAAATGCCAAAAGAAATTATTTATGCTTTTGCGTATTTAAAAAAAGCAGCCGCAATAACAAATGCCGAACTCGGTGTACTTGACAAAGACAAAGCTGATTTAATAGCTCAAGTTTGTGATGAAATAATTGATGGTAAGTTAGATGACCAATTTCCACTTGTTGTTTGGCAAACAGGCTCAGGAACACAATCAAATATGAATATGAATGAAGTTGTTGCAAACAGAGCTCATGTTTTAAAAGGTGGAAAACTTTCTGATAAAAAGAAAATTCTTCATCCCAATGATGATGTAAATAAATCACAATCATCAAATGATACATTCCCAACAGCAATGCATATTGCGGGTTACAAAATGATACTTGAAACCACACTTCCTGGAATTGAACAACTAAAAGCAACATTTGAAGAAAAAGTAAAAGCTTTTGATGATGTTGTAAAAATTGGTCGTACACATTTTATGGATGCAACACCACTTACTATCGGTCAAGAGTTTTCAGCTTATGTTTCTCAACTCGATCATGGTTTAAAAGCTATTGATTCAGCTTTATTTCACCTTTCTGAATTAGCACTTGGTGGAACAGCAGTAGGTACAGGATTGAACACACCAAAAGGCTATGCAGAACTTGTTGCAAAAAATATTGCTAAGCTAACAGGATTTCCTTTTATCACAGGAGAAAATAAATTTGAAGGTCTTGCCGCCCATGATGCAATAGTTGAAATGTCAGGAGCATTAAAAACAGTAGCTACAAGCCTAATGAAAATCGGCAATGATATTAGAATGCTTTCCTCAGGACCTCGCTCAGGAATAGGTGAGTTGATAATACCTACAAACGAGCCGGGATCATCAATTATGCCTGGTAAAGTTAATCCTACACAAGCAGAAGCATTAACAATGGTTTGTGCTCAAGTAGTTGGAAATGATGTAGCTCTTACAGTAGGTGGAATGACAGGACATTTTCAATTAAATGTTTTTAAACCGATGATGGCTCTTAATCTTCTTAATTCCGCTCAATTACTTGGAGATGCGTCTGTTTCTTTCAATGAAAATTGTGCTATAGGAATAGAACCAAATTATCCGAAAATTAAAGAACTTTTAAATAATTCTTTGATGCTTGTTACAGCTCTAAATACTCATATTGGATATGATAACGCAGGAAAAATTGCTAAAAAAGCATTCGCTGACGGAACTACTTTAAAAGAAGCGGCATTGGAACTTAAATTACTTACCGAAGATCAGTTTAATGAGTGGGTAAAACCTGAAAACATGGTTGGGAGATAAAATGACTGATTCAAATTTTAATAAATTTGATAGTTGAAAACAATGAATAAAAAATATGCAGAAGAAATGTTTCTTCTGCATATTTTTTTATAAAATATTAAGATATGCGATACGATAAAATTGACCCACAGTTATTTATTGATAACAGAGAAAAACTTGTAAAAAAACTACAAGCTAATTCAATAGCAATATTTAATTCAAATGATGAATACCCGAGAAATGGAGATCAAACCTTCGTATTCAGACAAAATTCTGACACTTTTTGGGTATCAGGTTTAGACCAAGAAAAAACTATTGTTATTTTGTTTCCTGATTCTCCTGTAAAAAAATATAGAGAAATGGCATTTGTTATCAAAACAAATGATAAAATTGCAAGGTGGGAAGGACATAAGTTTACAAAAAAAGAAGCAACAAATATTTCAGCTATAAAAAACATTTTTTGGCTTGATGAATTTGAAATGATACTCAATGAAATTATGACTTATGCAAACAATGTTTACCTTAACTCAATTGAATTACCAAAATTTAAAACAGAAGTTCCTTACAAGGATAAACGCTTTGCTAAATGGATAAAAGAAGAATATCCAAATCATAATTATCACAGACTTGCTCCTTATGTGTATGATTTGCGTACCAAAAAACATAGCATTGAAATAGAACTAATGGGAAAAGCTTGTGAGATTACCAACAAAGCATTTCGCAGAGTTTTAAAATTTGTAAAACCCGATCTTTGGGAGTACGAAATACAGGCAGAAATAGAACATGAATTTTTGATAAACAAAGCTACAGGGAATGCTTATCAGCCAATAATTGCAGCAGGTAAAAACGCTTTATGCCTTCACTATACCGACAACAATGATAAATGTAAAAATGGCGACCTAATACTTTTTGATTTTGGTGCTGAGTATGCAAACTATTCAGCGGACATGAGCAGAACAATTCCTGTAAACGGCAGATTTTCTCCACGCCAAAAAGAATGTTACAATGCGGTATTGAATGTATCTAAACAATCAAAAAATCTTATGAAAGTGGGTGCTTCTATTGATGAAGTAAATTCCAAAGTGAATAAACTCATGGAAAAAGAAATGATAAAACTTGGATTATTTTCCGAAGAAGATATAAGTAAGCAATACCCACAAAAACCATTGTATCAAAAATATTTTATGCACGGTACTTCACATTTTATGGGACTTGATGTTCATGATGTAGGACAAAAACATTTAAAATTTGAAGAAGGAATGGTACTTTCTTTTGAGCCGGGAATTTATATTACAGAAGAAAACATTGCAATAAGAATAGAAAACGATATTCTCATTACCAATAAAGGAGCAGTAAATTTAATGGAAAATATTCCTGTAGAAGTTGATGAAATTGAGAAATTGATGGCAAGTAAATAGTGCCTCTAAGAAAACTATCAAATTTTATGATTTCTAAGATTTTTGACCTGCCTTTGCCGTCAGGCAGGTGAGATTTTTATTTTTTGAGACGAGGCGATGCCTTAGCATCAGTGAGTTGAAAAAGATGAAAATATCGCAAAAAGATAGGAATCTAATTTTGTAGAGTTTTCTTAGAGACACTAAATAAGATAGATTTTTTTTTGTATTTTCGCAATTCATTATAAACAATTAAAAACAAAGGGCTTATTTATTTAATTAAAAACAACAAACAGAAAATCGTAGATAAAAAAAATTTGATAAGTAAAATTTAAGTCCTTTAAAGAAAGTAAAAGAAAATTATGGAAAGTGAGGTATTTTCAATCATTACAGGGACAGGGAGTTACATTCCAAGCCAAATAATTAAAAACGAAGATTTTTTAAACAATACATTTTTTAATTCAGCAGGAGAAAAAATCCCTAAAGAGAATAGTGAAATAATTGATAAATTTCAAAAAATTACAGGAATCGAAGAACGAAGATATATTGAGGATAATCATGTAACATCAGATATTGGTTTTTTCGCTGCCCAAAAAGCAATAGAAACATCATCCATTGACAAAGAAAGCCTTGATTATATTATAGTTGCTCATAATTTTGGTGATGTTGAAAAGTCAAATAATCGCTCTGATATTGTACCGAGTATTGCTGCAAGAATAAAATATAAATTAGGAATTAATAATCCTTTTACTGTTGCCTATGATTTACCATTTGGTTGTCCGGGATGGCTACAAGGGGTTATTCAAGCAGATTATTTTATTAAATCAGGAGATGCAAAAAAAATATTAGTGATTGGTGTAGAAGCATTATCAAGAGTTTCCGACCCACATGATATTGATAGTATGATTTATTCTGATGGTGCAGGAGCAACAATTCTTGAAGCTAGTAAAAGTAAAGAAGCTGTGGGAATATTAACACATTCCACAAGATCGGATACCAAAGAATTTGCACATTTGTTAAAAATGGATAAATCCTACAATCCTGATAGTCAAAGTAATGAACTTTTTCTTAAAATGAACGGAAGAAAATTATACGAATATGCAATAACAACAGTTCCTCAACTTGTGAAAGACAGTATTGATAAAATCGGATATTTTATTAACGATATTAAAAAAATACTTATTCATCAAGCTAATGAAAAAATGGATGATGCTATTGTTAAAAGGCTATTTCGCTTGTACGATATAAAACAAGTTCCCCAAAACATTATGCCAATGATAATAAAAAAAATAGGGAATAATTCTGTTGCCACTTTGCCGATTCTGTATGATTTATTAATTAATGGGAAAATAGAAAATCAAAGTTTAAATTCGAAAGATAATTTTGTTTTTGCATCAGTTGGTGCGGGAATGAATGTTAATGCATTAGTATATAAAATGCCATAAAATAATTTTTTCTAAAATTAAAATAATTAAAATGTTTAACTCAAAAATATATATTAAAAGACGTGAACAACTTCGCGAACAACTTGATTCAGGAATTATCCTGATTCTTGGAAATAATGAAGCTCCAATGAATTATCCTGCTAACACTTATCATTACCGACAGGATTCAGATTTTTTATATTTTTTCGGACTTAACCATGATGGACTTGCAGGTATAATGGATATCGATGAAAATAAAGATTATATTTTCGGAAATGATGCTAGCATGGATGATATTATTTGGATGGGTCCTCAGCCATCAATGAAAGATAGATGTGAAAAAGTAGGAATCGAAAATACAGAAGAGTTTACAAAACTTGACAGCTTTATTAAAGAAGCAATTTCAAAAGGGAGAAAGATTCATTTTTTACCACCATACAGACACGATAATATTATTAAACTTGCATCACTAACTGAAACAACCACAGATAATATTAGCAAAAATGTTTCAGTTGATTTGATAAAAGCAGTTGTAAAACTTCGCTCTATAAAAGACGAATATGAAATAATTGAAATTGAGAAAGCAACTGATACCGCATATAAAATGCATACAACAGCAATGAAAATGGCAATGCCGGGAATTATTGAACAAGAAATTGCTGGCATCATTGAAGGTATTTCTTTAGCAAATGGAAATCCCCCATCTTTCCCAATAATTTTGAGTACAAACGGTCAAACTTTACATAATCATTATCATGGAAATATTTTAGAAACAGGACGAATGATGGTAACAGATGCAGGAGCAGAAACAGCAATGAATTATGTATCCGATATTACACGTACTGTTCCCGTTGGAGGCAAATTCAACCAAAGACAAAAAGATATTTACGAAATTGTTCTTAAGGCAAACATGGACGCTATAAAAAATGCAAAACCAGGAATTAAAAATAGAGACCTTCATTTTATTGCAGCAAAAGTTTTAGCATCAGGACTTAAAGACCTTGGAATTATGAAAGGCAATATTGATGATGCTGTTGCAAATGGTGCTCATGCTTTGTTCCAGCCTCATGGACTTGGACACATGATGGGACTTGATGTACACGACATGGAAGGACTTGGTGAAGATTATGTAGGATATGATGAAGAAACAAAAAGAAGCGACCAATTCGGATTGGCTTTTCTTAGATTAGGTCGTAAGCTTGAAACAGGCTTTGTTTTTACCATTGAACCCGGTTGCTATTTTATTCCTGCACTAATAGACCAATGGAAATCGGAAAATAAATTTACTGATTTCATTAATTATGATAAAGTAGAAAGCTTTAAAGATTTTGGTGGAATTCGTATTGAAGATGACATTCTTATTACAAAAGACAGTTATAGAAATTTTAGTAAAGATATTCCTAAAACAGTAGAGGAAGTTGAAAAAACTATGGCAAAGAAGTAAAGAAAAAGTCATACTTCAAAGGTAAAAATTAAAGGTTATGTGTAAAATTTTACCACAGAGATTTATATGCATATTAGTAGCAAAGGGCTTGACTTGTCTGTGTGCTACGCACAGGCAGGCAACATTGATAAGCCATTGGACAGTATTGAATTATGGAATTTATTAATAAAAAAATGTAACGGAAATATAATGAGTGGTCATTATATCCACTCGTTGCAAGAAATACTAGAAAGACCGTAAATTGAAATTAAAGTTGTAAATTTGACAATCAGAAAAAGTAGAAAAACAAATGACAGAAAAATATAAAATAGCTAGTTTGTTTTCAGGTTGTGGAGGATTTGACCTCGGATTTATTAAATCAGGATTTGAAATAGTTTGGGCAAATGATTTCTTTAAAGAAGCAGTAGAAACATACAAAAAAAATATTGGAGACCATATAGTTTATGGCGATATAACTAAAATTCCTAGTGATGAAATACCTAATAATTTCGATATTCTTCTAGGTGGCTTTCCTTGTCAAGGGTTTTCAGTTGCCAACACTAAACGTAGTATGGAAGACGAAAGAAATTTTTTATACAAAGAACTTTTAAGATTAATTAAGGACAAACAACCTAAATTTTTTGTTGGAGAAAATGTAAAAGGATTACTTTCTATGCAACAAGGAAAAGTAATCAAAATGATTATTGATGACTTCAAAGCTTTAGGTTACAATGTTAAATATAGACTTCTAAAAGCATCCGATTATGGTGTTCCTCAAAATAGAGAAAGAGTTGTAATTATAGGAAATCGTTTGGGACTCAAAAACCCGTTCCCTAAAATAACACACGGTTTAGTTAATGATTTGTTTAATGACTCTATAAAACCTTATATTTCTGTAAAAGATGTTGTTGGTCATTTAGCAAATGTTAGAACAAGAGACAAATCCTTTGAATTAGAAGGAGAAATAATTTATAATCACGTAGCTCGAACAAATGTTGCTGATAAATTTTGGGGTAGAAAACACAAAGTAAATCAACACGAAATTTGTGATTATTTGAAATATTGGAGAAATAAAAGTGGTTGGTCGACTAAAAAAATAGACGAACATTTTGGATATGCACATACCGCAGGACACTGGTTTAGAAAAGACAATAATTCAGGTAGTATTCCAAATCCAAGTGATTGGTGGGAACTTAAAAAAATTCTAGGATTTGATGACACTTATGACAAAGCAGTAACCGAATTAGAACTTAAAGAAATAAAATTTGAACAATCTTTAAGAATAAACAATTGGGAATTACCTAGTGATACAATTACTGCAACTGGACCAGAAATTCATCCAAACAGAGAACGAAGAATGTCAGTAAGAGAATGTGCGATTATTCAAACTTTTCCAGATGATTTTATTTTTTGTGGTAGTTTAGGTAATTTGTATAAACAAATAGGAAATGCTGTACCTGTACTTTTAGCAGAAAAAATAGCTGAAGTAATTAAAGTAGAATTAGATAAATATGAGCAATCTAACAAAAAAGCAATTAGAACAACTAAAGAAAATCGAAATATTAGAGCAGAAGTATTTGAATAAATATTTCTACTTTTTAAAATTCGCTGAAGACGAATTACTTTTAGGTTTTAAGACAAAATATAAGATTAAAGACGATTGGTATCCTAAATGGAATCCAAACGAAGAAGGGAAAGGAATTTCAGATTTTGCCACTGGTGCTGAAAGAATTGTGTATTCTTTACTAAATGGCAAAGGCATTGGTCAACCAAACTCTGCACCTATCGGTGCGGATTTATTTTTTGAAGTAGAAGATGCTTTTATCCATATTGACCTTAAAACTGTTCAAACTCGAAATATTGGAGATTATACAAGTGATATTTTTGTTGGAAATAATCAAAATAGTTACATAGGAAAACTTGATGTAAGTGGCGTAGAGAAGACTTATGATGAAGCTTGTTTACCGACATTTTATACTTTGCCCGATAAATCAAAAAAGATTTGTTTAACTTATTTCATTACAATATTGTATGAAGAAACTAACTTGGATATTCTTACTATTTCAATTATTTCTATGCCAAACGGAGAGTTATACCCATATTATGCTAAAAGAGTTCTAAAAGCTGGAAAAGTTTTATATCCGACAGGAAATCCCAAAAGAAATACTCACGCTAAATCAGTTAGATTTAAATGGAAAGAAGTGTCTGAATTTGAACTATTAGATCAAAATAAAAAAAGAGTAAAAATTGCATACTTCAACAATGAAATGAACGAAGATTTGAAAAACAAACTAGCTTATTTTGATGAGTTAAACAAGAGTCAAAACCCATAGAAAACCACATCTTGTAACAATGGCTATAAGTAATTGCTTGTTTTCGCCTAATTTGGAAATTCCAGCGGAATTTCCAAATTGGTATGTCTTTGCAAAATTTAGTGCTAACCCACGCAACTACGCATAGCCGAGACCGTTACCAGACTGTCTAACAAACTATTAAAATGCAATTATTTTGATGAGACAACAAAATCTATGATTTTAAAAAACAGATATTTGGAGAATTACTGATTGGGTACAAATATCAATATTCGGGCTTATTAGACAGACTGCCGTTAAGTATAATTTGGCTATTAAAAGTTGAGTAAAAGGGGAAAAGACTGTATTGTTTTGTTGTATAGTGAAAATTTTATTATATTTGCAAAAGTATTTTAAGATACATTCAAAATTTATTAGAACATGAAAATATTAAAACTACAAAATTTATAAGCCATTGGATAATATTGAATTATGGAATTTTTTAACAAAATATATAATGGAAATATAATGACTGGTCATTATATTTACTCGTTATGCAATATTATGAAAAGATTAATTCTACTAATATTAATAATTGTACTTAAAGTATTTGATACTTATTGTCAGAATGTTGAAAATGATAAATTATGGATTGGTTCATATAGAATAAATAATTATCAGGCTGACAGTGTGATGCATTCAGACACGACTAAGTTTTTGTCCTCTGTTTTATGGTTTTCAGAGAACAAAATAAACATTGTTTCTTTTGTAATTAATTATGAAAAATGTTCTACACTATTAGACACAATGATATTTGAATATAGAATTGATGGTGGAAATATTATTGGAAATATCAAAAATGACACTGTGTTAACAGGAGTATTAGATAAAAACAGATTACGAATTAACATTGGAGAAGCAAATTCAAATGTGAATGTGACATTTTTAAATCCAAGTACAAAAAAAATCAAGAATATAAAAGATGAAAAAATAATCAGTGATTTTCTCATAAATGGCAGATGGGAAACTTTAATAAAAGGAGATACTATTTACGAAGAATTTTTATCTGATAATAAATTCAAATTATCAACCTGGGATAGAAATCAAAGGTGGGATATTTTTAAAATATTAGATTGTTATTTTTTAGTCACAAATGACTGTTTTTATAAGCTTCATTTAAGGTTGATTAAAAATGCATCTTCGAAAGAAATGAATATTTTAGTGTTTAGAAATGAAGAGATTGAAAAATATACAATGCGAAATTCAAAATAACATTGCATAACAAACAATATAGCAAAAAGCGGTAAAGTGCTTAATTGATGCGGTTTTAACCCGTTTAATTTTATTACGGTTTGATAGTAAGTCACTCGCAATCCGCTTCATGCTATATTGCAGTCGTTAGCGTTCATGGTAGCAACGATGAAATATATTCGCTATTAGTTTTGTGATAATTTAAAATTGATTATTTTCGTGAAAAAATATAATACTATTTAATGAGAACAATGTATCATACTCAGGAGAAAAGAGAAAAAAGGTTGATTTCTCCTATTATTTGCAAAAGGAAAAATGCTTGGTTAGGTATTGGCTATTACTTTTGGGATAATGAAATTGATGCAATACATTGGGGTAATAATGGTAAAAGGACTACAAGTTTTTTTGAAATTTATAAAGCTAATGTTGACTGCGAAAATGTATTAGACACAGTTTTCAATGAAGAGCATTATACTTTTTGGGTAACTCAAATAGAAAAAGCAGCTAAATTTATTTCAAAAAAAACTGGCATTAAAGCAAAAAAAAAAGAAATAAATCAATACTTTAAAGAAAAAGCTAATTGGTCAGATGTTACTGACGGAATATTATTTCAGGATTTGCCATTTAGTGAAGATTTACTGGTTAAAGACTTGAATTATAGAAAACGAATTCAGATTGCAGTCTATAATTTGAATATTATTAGTAACTTTGCACTCCATTTTGAAATGGAATGTGATTAAAATTAAAACAATGTTAGATTTAAAAGAACTTGAAAGACGATTAGACGAAGCTCTTGCAAAAGAAACAACAGAGACTTTAAGTAATTGGATTTTAGACCAAAGAAAGACTAGTGTTGAGAGTTTTTTCGGACATGGAAGTGTAAAAACAATGAAAGAAAAACCTTTTTCTTTTCATCAAAGTATTTCATTTAAGACAAACTTTATTACTACATGTAATAACGATGAACCAAGCAAAAAACTTGATAAAGCTGCATAATGGAAGTTAATAAACAAACAAAACTGACGTTTCATGGTGTTGATATATTAAATGTTAATTTTAATGCGTTATCTCCTAGAACTGAAAATTTGCAAATTGATATTAATTGTGAACCCAAAGTTTTTTATCCAACAGACAATCTAAATCATTTTAAAATTATAATGGACTTAGAATTAAAAGTGGAAGATTGCTTTGAATTAAATATTAGGGCAGTTGGTAGTTTTGAACTAGATGCTGAAATAACTAAAGAACTGAAGACGGTTTTTGTAAATTCTAATGCACCTGCAATAATGTTTCCGTATGTTAGGTCGTTTATTACAACATTATCATCAAATCTTGGTAATGTCGTTGGTCCATTAATAATACCTACCCAATTTTTCAAAGGCGAACTTGAAGAAATAGAAATTAGTGAATAAAATCACGAAACGCTAACAAAATGTATAGTTCATAGCGGTTTATTAGTGAATTCAGGCAATGTAGCTCTTATTTGGCTCATTGGGTAATTTGAACAGTATCGCTTTGAAAACCGCTACTACTCTTACATCAGTCGTTACCTTGCATATTGAAAAAAAATACAATTACAAACAAAATATAAATTTAGTATCTTTGGACTAATAAAAAAATAAATGATATGTTGACAAAAGTTAGACTTATACTAAATCGCCATCAAGATACTGAAATTAAAACATTTCTTTTCGCTCTGTTTTTTATTCAAAAAATTATTCCGTAGCTATGGCTATGCAAGAATTTTGTGAAGAAAAACAAAACAAAAATAATTTATTTTCTTAATCAGCATCTGGATAGCGGTTTAGTATTAAAGAACAGATTGACAAATTTCCTGAAGAGTTTTCAATTGATGAATTGGTTGAAAAATTAATCTTAATTGAAAAGATTGAAACAGGGAACAAGCAATCAGAAAACGGAGAAGTAATATCGGAAAG
>JAYEOP010000324.1 GCA_034723125.1 Bacteroidota bacterium
AGTTTTCTTAGAGGCACTATTTATTTGAAAATATAATAGGCTCATATTTCTATTATTCGTGTTTTTTTGCAGAAAATATAAAGAATTAAAACTGCCACAGACTTCGTCTGTCGAAGACATGCTAAGTCTGTGGCAGTTTTTCTTTTCCAGTTTATCTGGGAAACAAAATTACTTCGTTAAATTCTAAGCATTTATTCTTTTACAATGTCTTAGTAGCAATTGTTTTTTTACTTTGCAAAAAATTTTACTGACAATTTAGTATTTGCTACATTTGTAAAGAAAATTTTAAACAGAATATGTATGAAGAAAGTATTAAATTTCTCGTTCTTAATATTTATGCTAAGCATTTTATCATTTAATGCCAAAGCCCAAAGTAATTCTTTAATAAAAGATACAATTATTAATAATGCAGTAATTGTAAAATTAGATTTAAAATCGCAGATAAACCATTCTGCTCGAAGAACAACAAATCTTGCATTTGAACTTGTTGAAGAAAAAAATGCTGATGCACTTATAATTGAAATGAATACTCCCGGAGGATTACTTAATGAAGCTGATTCAATTAGAACAAAATTAATGAATGCAAAATTTCCTGTTTTTGTTTTAATAAAACCAAATGCAGCATCAGCAGGTGCACTTATTTCTATTGCATGCACAAAAATATATATGTCAAACGGTTCAACAATTGGTGCGGCAACTGTTGTAACCCAAAGTGCAGAAGCCTTACCTGATAAATACCAATCGTATATGAGAGGAATGATGCGTTCCACAGCAGAATCACGAGGAAGAGACCCTAAAATTGCCGAAGCTATGGTTGATCAGGAACTTGAAGTAGAAGGAGTTTCCGAAAAAGGACATGTACTTACATTAACACGTACAGAAGCTTTAAAACTTGGTTTTTGTGATGGAAAAGCTGAAAGCATAGAAGAAGTACTTGAACAAGAAGGTTATAAAAATTATGAAATTATAAAACCGAAATTCAGTGGTATTGATAAAACACTTAATTTTTTAACAAATCCTTTCTTTCACGGAATATTAATTTTAGTAATCCTTGCAGGTCTTTACTATGAATTACAAAGTCCGGGAATTGGTTTTCCTTTGATTTTAGCAGTTATAGCAGCCTTACTATATTTTGCTCCACTTTACATTGAACAACTTGCAGCAAGTTGGGAAATTCTTATTTTTGTTGTAGGGATTCTTTTAATAATGCTGGAAATATTTGTTATCCCCGGTTTCGGAGTTGCCGGTATATTGGGGCTTATTCTTTTGTTAAGCGGTCTTATCCTCGCTCTTGTTGACAACATATATTTTGACTTTACTTTTGTTAATCCCAAAGAGCTTATAAAAGCACTATCCATTGTTACAACGTCTTTCTTTTGTGGTGTTGTATTAATTTTTGCCACAGGAGGAAGTGTTTTAAAAAGCAAAGCTTTCCAAAGACTCGTTCTTACTGATACTCTTTCAAAAACAAATTACAGGTCGAATTTAAGTAACACTCAAACTGTTTCTGAAAAAGAACAAAGCGTTGCAGGTAAAAGCGGTATAGTATATACTAATATGTCGCCAAGTGGTAAGGTTATAATAGAAAATGAAATTTATAGTGCAATTACCGAAGGTGAATATATTGCAAAAAATTCAAAAATTATTGTTTTAAAAGATATGGGAAATAAAGTTATTGTACGTGAATTAGAAAATGAATAAAATGAAATACAGTTTTTTAAAAAATATCCTTTTAGTTGTAGCAATTTTCCTTACTACCAATTTATATTCCCAAGGTTTTAAGTCAGGACTGATACTTGGAATGAACGGTTCGCAAATCTCAGGAGATGCAATGGTTGGATTTAATAAAGGTGGTTTACTAGCCGGTACTTTTGCAGAGTATCAGTTTGCCAATCCTCTTTCCAACATACGAATGGAACTCGTTTATACTGAAAAAGGTAGTAGAAAAGTAATTAATAAAAATGGTATTGGTCCCGGTAAATGGGATAATTACAAAGTTAGCTATCTTGAAGTGCCTGTTATGCTAAATTACAACATCAAAAATATTCTAGATATTCTTGATTACGAGAATGAGAACATAATTCTTAATCTAGGTCTTGGTATAGGTTTTATGGTAAATGAAAAACGAGAGAACTTTGGTTCAGTTAATAATGAACCTGGATTTGCAAGCAAAATAGAAGGAAGTATTTACCTTGGTACTGAATATATTATTAATAATAATTTTGTTGCTTTTTTACGTTACCAAAGTTCTGTTTACAATATGAGTACAGATAGTGCAACACCATTTTGGCAATTTTGGGGATACACACACAGAGGTTATATCAATGTTGTTAGTTCAATCGGAATAAGATATTATTTTTAAAACAATAAGGAATTTTATAGTTCTTAAATTCTTTTAAATAAATTACTCAAGTTTCGCATAATAATTCTGTGTGCTAACATATACTTCGGCTGGTTCTAAATTGAGCTTTAGCACTATGTTTAACGTATTGGTTATTATTAGTTTGCACGGTATAGCAAAACACAGTTTATTACCGCTCAGCATATATTTATTATCTGACTGTTATATTATGTATTTTTTCTTAGTGCAACTTTGTGCCTTGGTGTCTTTGTGGCAAGATATTGATAATTAGC
>JAYEOP010000325.1 GCA_034723125.1 Bacteroidota bacterium
GAAGAAGTACTTAAAACTAAAAGCTAAAAACTAAAAACTAAAAGGTTATGTGTTACGGATAAACAAGAAGAAGTACTTAAAACTAAAAGCTAAAAACTAAAAACTAAAAGGTTATGTGTTACGGATAGACAAGAAGAAGTACTTAAAACTAAAAGCTAAAAACTAAAAACTAAAAGGTTATGTGTTACGGATAAACAAGAAGAAGTACTTAAAACTAAAAGCTAAAAACTAAAAACTAAAAGGTTATGTGTTACGGATAAACAAGAAGAAGTACTTAAAACTAAAAACTAAAAGTTATGTGTTAAGAATAAACAGATAAACAAATAAATAAATAAACAGTCTTCAGTAAGCAGTCTATGCTTTGTGCTTGCCTGAATAGGGTTGACTTTTTTTGTTAATTTTTCTCTGCGTTTCTGCGACTCTGCGTTTAAACAAATAAACAAATAACCAAATCCTCCTTCGCTAAAGCTACGGAGGAGAATCTAAGCAGATAAACAAATAACACTATTGTTGATTTAGTCATATTTGTTGGCTTAGTGCAAAATATTTATTTATTTTTGACAGCTTAAAAAAAGCAAATTAAATGTTCAAAAAAATACCTCATACTTATGCAATCGTTTTTTACATTGTTGTAATTTCTGCAGTTTTGACTTGGGTAATCCCAGGAGGTGAATATGTTAAGAAAACAGTTAATGAAAACGGAATAGAAAAAACAGAAGTAATTTTTCAACGAACCGATAGCAATCCTCAAACTTGGCAAATCTTCGGTGCTTTGTTCAAAGGGTTTGAAAGACAATCAGGTATAATCGTTTTTATACTAATGATAGGTGGTGCATTCTGGATTATGAACAATAGCAAAGCTCTTGATGTTGGAATTTTTTCTTTTATCAAATTCACCAAGAAGCTTGAAAAAATAAAAATATTAAAAAAAATAGGTGTGCATAATATTGTTATCACACTAATAATGTTGATGTTCTCTTTGTTCGGGGCTGTTTTTGGAATGAGTGAAGAAACAATTGCTTTTATCATAATTCTTGTGCCACTTGCAATTTCTATGGGTTATGATTCTATCGTTGGAGTGTGTATGGTTTTTGTAGCGGCAGGATTAGGATTTGCAGGAGCTATTTTAAATCCGTTTACAATTGGTATTGCTCAGGGAATTGCCGAATTACCTCTTTTTTCCGGCTTCGAGTACAGAGTATTTTGCTGGGTGGTAATTAGTGTTATAGGAATAGCTTATGTTCTTCGCTATGCTGCCAAAGTTAAAAAAAATCCTAAAATATCAGTAGTTTACGAAGAAGATGAATACTGGCGAAAACGTGGTAATTCAGATATGGAATCTATAAAATATTTTACTCCCAAAATCGCTTGGGGAGTGTATGGATTTTTATTGATTTCACTAATAATATTTTCATTTTTATATTCTATGACAACAATGAAAATCGGGGATCCTTCTTCGGGTTCAGGAACAGCTTTTACCATTCCCATAATTCCAATTATCACAGGGCTTTTTGCTTTAACAGGAATTATTACTCTAAGAAAATCAGCTCATTTTTTTGTCCTTAGTTTATTGCTTTATACTATTGTTTTTCTTATTGTTGGAGTAATGGGATACGAATGGTACATTATGAAAATAGCAACACTGTTTTTTGCAATGGGGATTTTTTCAGGAATTGCAATGAAAAATGATGGCAATGAAATAGTAAAATTATTTTTAGATGGTGTAAAAGATATTATGTCGGCAGCATTAATCGTTGGTTTGGCTGGTGGAATAATAATTATCCTTGAAGATGGAAAAGTTATAGATACAATTCTTTATGTTTTATCAAAATCAATGAATAATCTTGGAGATATTGCATCGGTAAGCATTATGTATTTAATACAAACATTAATAAATGTAGTTATTCCTTCAGGCTCAGCAAAGGCTGCTCTTACAATGCCTATTATGGCTCCTTTTTCTGACCTTATTGGAATTTCAAGACAATCAACAGTTATGGCTTTTCAGTTTGGTGATGGATTTACAAATATGATAACTCCTACCTCGGGAGTGTTACTCGGAGTGCTAAGTGTGGCAAAAATTCCTTATCAAAAATGGCTGAAATGGATTACTCCTTTTATGATAATTTTGATGATTCTTGGCTTACTTCTCCTTATTCCAACAGTGATTATTCCTTTGAGTGGGTTTTAATGAGTTAAAAACTAAAAGTTAAAAACTAAAAACTAAAACCCAAGCAAAAAGTATTTCAAAAGCTTTCAAATAAACAAATAAACAGTCTCCAGTAAGCAGTCCGCAGTCTTCAGTAAGCAGTCTGTGCTTGTCTGAATAGGGGTGACTTTTTTGTTACCTTTTCCTCTGCGTTTCTGCGACTCTGCGTTTAAACAAATAAACAAGAAGAAGTACTTAAAACTAAAAACTAAAAACTAAAAACTAAAAGGTTATGTGTTACGGATAAACAAGAAGAAGTACTTAAAACTAAAAACTAAAAATTAAAAGTTAAAACCCAAGCAAAAAGTATCTCAAAAGCTTTCAAATAAACAAATAACCAAATAAACAGATAACCAAATAAACAGATAACCAAATCCTCCTTCGCTAAAGCTACGGAGGAGAATCTAACCAGATAAAAAAATCACCAG
>JAYEOP010000326.1 GCA_034723125.1 Bacteroidota bacterium
TCATACTTTGTGATTCTTCGTGTCTTAGAGCCTTCGTGGCTAATTATCAATGTCTTGCCACAAAGACACAAAGGCACAAAGTTGCACTAAGAAAAAATACATAATATAACAGTCAGATAATAAATATATGCTGAGCGGTCATAAATTACATTTTGCTATACCGTGTAAACGAATAATAATCAATTTATTAAACATAGTACCAAAGCTCAAATTATGACCAGTCGAAGTATATGTTAGCATACAGAATTATTATGCGAAACTTGAGTCATTTACTACTAATATTTTCTCCTTCCCCAAATGTAAGTTCTCGTTTTATTAGATTAGCTTCTACGACTTTAACCTTTAGTGATTGCCCAAGTTTAAATCTTTTCTTAGTTGTATATCCGGTAAACTGATAATTATCTTCGTCATAAATATAAAAATCATCCTTAATAGATTGAATAGGGACAAATCCTTCACACTTACTTTCTATCAACTCAACAAAAAATCCTGACTGAATAATTCCACTTATCACTCCCTTAAATGTTTCACCTAACCTATCTTTCATGTACTCAACTTGTTTGTATTTTATTGATGCTCTTTCACTTGCTTCTGCATTAATCTCTCTTTCCGAGCTATGTTTACATTTATCTTCCAATTCTTCAATTGAAGCCTTCGATTCATTTTTGCTTAAATAATCATTTAACAACCGGTGAACCATAACATCAGGATATCTTCGTATTGGTGAAGTAAAATGTGTGTAATTCTCAAATGAAAGTCCGAAATGCCCAATATTTTCAGCTGAGTATTCTGCTTTAGACATTGATTTTATTGCAAGTGTTTGTAAAAAGTTTTGCTCAGGTTTACCCTCAATTCTCTTCAACAGTTCATTAAAAGATTGTGCAAGTACTTTTTTATTACTATTATCAATCTGATAACCAAACTGCTGAACAATAATTATAAATTGTTCAAGTCTATCACGTTTTGGACTTTCATGATTCCTATATACAAAAGGAATTTCATCTTCATTATTCGTAATAATTGAAGCAACTTTTCTGTTTGCCAAAAGCATAAAATCTTCAATTAACATATTTGCTTCCTTCCTTAGCTTTTTTAAAATCCCTAAAGGATTACCTTTTTTATCAAGGTCAAATTCCACTTCTTCAGTTTCAAAAGAAAATGAACCGTCAGCATATCTTTGTTCTCTAAGCTTAGTTGCTATTGCATTAATTTTGAGAATTTCCTCAGCAAATTTTCCTTTTTTATCTTCAATTATTTTTTGCACATCCTCATAAGCAAATCTTTTATCCGAACGAATTATTGTTTTGCCAAACCATTCTTTATGAATAACTGCCTTATCATCCATTTCAAAAATTGCAGAAAAACACAATTTATCTTCATCAGGACGAAGGGAGCATAAATTATTTGACAATCGTTCGGGAAGCATAGGAATAACACGATCAACAAGATAAACGGATGTTGCTCTTTTAAAAGCTTCTTTATCAAGGTCAGTCCCCTGCTTTAAATAATGAGTTACATCAGCAATGTGAATTCCTATCTCATATTTTTTGTCATTTATTTTTCTAAAAGAAATAGCATCGTCAAAATCCTTAGCATCATGTGGGTCAATTGTAAATGTTAGAATTTTTCTAAGATCTTTACGTTTTTTAATTTCGTTTTCACTAATTGCATCCGAAATTGCTTCAGCATCCTGCAAAATATTTTTAGGGAATTTATAAGGCAACCCAAACTCCTCAATTATGGCATGCATTTCAACCTCGTTTTCTCCAGCTTTTCCTAAAACTTTTTTGATTTTCCCAAAAGGATTCTTTGAACCTTTTGGCCAATCAACAAATTGAACAATAACTTTTTCACCGTTTTTAGCTCCGGCAAGTTTTGTTAAAGGAACAAAAAAATCGATATGACTTTTATTACTATCAGGAACAACAAAAGCAAACTTTGATGAAAGCTCAACAATACCTACAAAGTCCGTTTTTGAACGTTCAATTATCCTTGTAACATGCCCTTCAATTTTTTTCCCTTTCCGTGTTTGTTGAATTAATATTTCTACATTATCTCCATTAAAAGCTGTTGCGGTGTGGCGAGGAGGAATAAAAATATCATCTTCAAATTCATCACAACTTACAAAAGCATATCCGAACTTTGTTATTTCAATTTTTCCGGTAAATACAGTTTTTTTTATCGATTTTGCTTTATATTTCCATGGATTTGGCTCGGCAATAACCCCATCTTCAACAAGCCGTTGAATTAGATTTTGTAAAACCGCTCTATCTTTTTTATTTTTAAAACCAAGTCTGTATGAAAGTTGTTTCACATTAAATGATTCATTAGGATTATTTTCCAAATACTTAACAATGGCAGATTGTAAACTTCTTTTTGCTTTTCTTTGAATTTTATTTTTTTTCTCTTTTTTAGACATAATTATTTTTGTTCATTTGGTAATTTGATTAATTGTTTTGTTATCATTTAATTGTTATTTTCTCATTCTATCATTAAATCTGCTACAATTCCATCCGAAAATAAAGTTCCCTCATCCGTAAGTTTTATTTTATTCCCTTCACGGAAAATAAAATCCATATTTTGAAAATATTCAATTTTGTTATCAAATTTTTCACGATTAAAATTATTACTTA
>JAYEOP010000327.1 GCA_034723125.1 Bacteroidota bacterium
TTTGCCTTTAATTATTTTTGGATAGATTTTTTCATTCATACCTCTTTATTTTAATTAACATTTCAGTTGCAAATATAATACTTTATTTCAATATGTTGCAAATTTATTAGTTAACACTACACTATAGCACAAAAAAAACCTAATAACTAACTGATTATTAAATATCTATTTTTTTAAGTTTTTTTCTGTGGAAAACTCAAGTTCAAGTCGTAAAAAACTCAGGATGACCCAAGAGATAGAAGAAGAAATAAAATATTGCATAAATCAAAATACTCAAAAATGCAATCAAGGGCTTCGTAAGCAAATAATGAAGAAAATAGATATTCACGAATATTTATTATCAAAAGGTTACGAAATTGGCTACACAACAATTTGTAATTATATAAGAGAAAAAGAATCTTTAGGAAAAGAAAGTTTTGTAAAACAAATTTATAATCCGAGCGAAGTTTGTGAGTTTGATTGGGGTGATGTGAAATTGTTTATAGATGGTAAATTACAAACTTTAAATATGGCAGTTTTCACCAGTGCGTATAGCAATTATCGTTGGGCAAAACTGTTTTATCGGCAAGACACTTTAGCATTTAGCCAATGTCATATAGATTTTTTCTCACACTTAGAGGGAGTCCATAAAGAAATTGTTTACGATAATATGAGAGTAGTAATAGCGAGATTTGTTGGACGAACAGAAAAAAAACCGACTGAAGCATTACTGGAGCTTTCAAATTATTACAAATTTGGATTTCGGTTTTGTAACATACGCAAAGGTAATGAGAAAGGACATGTTGAAAGAAGTGTAGAATATGTTCGTAGAAAATCGTTTTGTATAAAAGATAAATTTGCCAACATAGCTGAAGCCAACAAACATCTGCAAGAAAGTTGTGATAAATTAAATGATACAACTCAGCAATTATCAAAAAATAAAACAGCAAATAAACTTTTTGAAGCAGAGAAATTACATCTATATGAGAGCAAAATTCCTTATAAATGTTTTAAAGATGAGCATGTAAAAGTTGATAAATATTCAACAATAATTCTTTATGGCAACCGATATTCAGTACCTGATTTTCTTGTAGGGAAACTGCTTGATGTTAGAGTTTTTGCAGAACGAATAGATGCTTATTATAACACAGAATTGGCTTGCAGTCATGCTCGAAATTATGGAGCACATACTTGGGATTTAGATATAAATCATTACCTTACAACATTGATTCGTAAACCGGGAGCATTAAAAGGTTCTATGGTTTTTTCTCAATTAAGCTCTCAAGTTAAAAATATTTACAAAGAGTATTTTATAGACGAAAGTAAAGATTTTATAGAATTATTGCAATACTGTAAAAACAATGAAATTAGTTTTGAAACAGTAGAAAAAGCAATAAAAAAAGTAAAACAAATAACACCTGCAAACATCAGTAGAGACAAGGTGTTGGCTGTTATGAATAAAGAAAAAGAGTCTATTAAAGAAGAAAAAAGAGATAATGAAATTTACCATCATTCACAGGCTATGTTAAAAGAATTAAATATCTTATTCAATTAAAAAAAAAGAAAAGATGAAATCAATAAATGATAATATAAAAACATTAACAAAAGAGATAGGTTTACCCGGTATCCGCAAGAATTTTGAACTTCTTCTTGATGAGTTTAAAGAGAAGGACAAAAGCTATAATCAGTTTCTATACAAGTTATTAGAATTAGAATTTACATCCCGTACAAAGAGCCGAAAAGCATCAAGGATAAGACAAGCAATGTTTCCTTACAAAAAATATCTTGATGAGTTAAAAATAGAAGAACTTCCTGATGATGCCAAAACAAAATTACCTGAACTTGAAAATCTTGATTTTATAAAACATGGAAGGAATATTATTTTGGCAGGTAACCCTGGAACAGGCAAAACACATATTGCAATAGCCCTTGGACTAAGAGCCTGTTTAAACGATTACAAGGTGCATTTTACAACAGTTCCACGCCTTATAACCCAGCTAAAAGAAAGTCGTTCAGAAAGGACTTTAAGACAATTTGAAAATCGTTTTGAAAAATATGATTTAGTAATTTGTGATGAGTTTGGATATATCTCATTTGATAAAGAAGGAGCAGAATTATTGTTTTCTCACCTTTCTTTACGAGCCGGAATAAAATCAACAATCATAACAACCAACCTGTCTTTTGACCGCTGGAGTGAAATATTTGGTGATACAATATTAACTGCTGCAATGGTTGATAGACTTACTCATAAAGCACATATTGTGAACATGAATGGAAAATCATATAGAACAAAAGAAACATTACAATACTTCAACAAAACTCTGTAACCATGAATGAAAAAATAAAAAAATGGAAAAAGTTAAAAATCCGACCGCCAAGTTTTGGCTTGCTTTTTTTTTAAAAAAAAAGCAAGCCAAAACTTGAACAAAATCTTAACAACTACTTCTTGAAATTAGTTGTATTTTTGTTCCTTTAACTGGATACTTTTCAGTTAATACTACTGGTACTTTTTCGGTTAATATATACAGTTGTCAGAATACGACCGCGACAATCTCGGGCTTTTTAGCAGAGGTAGTCAAAAACAGTCCTCAGTCGGCAGTCTCCAGCCAGCAGTCAAATTCCAAATAAACAAAAAGAAGTACTTAGAGTACTT
>JAYEOP010000328.1 GCA_034723125.1 Bacteroidota bacterium
GACTGATATCAAGATCACGCATTACATCTTTTTCAAGATGTTCCAGCCGTTCAACAACTGGCTTCAACATTGTACGACGATCCCAGGCAATGTAGGCAAACAAAGAAACAATTAATGCAATCATAGCCAATACCGTTCGGCACGAAACTTGCTAAGGTCATGTGTATTCGTCAAGTTCTTGTGCTATTTTACAGCTAAATGGCCGAAATAGAAAATTTCTTACAGCAATTAACCAATGAATTCCAATTTTCCAGAATTTCTTTAACCTTTCCCCAAGTAATGATACTATACCACATACATATGGCCTTCCTGTTTGTGGACTTGTGCTTGAATCATAATCTGATTTGCTAACTTCTTTAACATCATTGGTTACACTGTTCATAATCTCACATTGCTGTTTAAACTGAAGTAACAACAGATAACAAATCATATACAAGTAAAACTGAATTTGAATTCCCTTAGAATCATGACTAAGCAAGTGAATGCACGTCAAAGTTCTTTTCAAATATTTAAAACATAATTCAACTTGCCAACGATAGGCGTAGAGCATGATAACTTCGTATGTTGACAAATCAAATCGATTTGTAATTAATATATAGTTTTCTCCCATTGATGAAAATTCTATAATTCGATAAGTTATCTGATTAGTATCATTTATAAAAGTAACACTTGAGTCCTTGATGTGTTTAAAAAATTGTAGGAATTGAGCAGGAACATTGATAGGAATGTTTTTCTCAACACTGTATAGCATGTTATTCTTACCACGTATAATAAACCAGGCTTGCTTACCACAAATCTCTTTGAAAATTTGAAATGAAATATACCCACGATCACAAACATAAGTGACACCTGCTTCAATAATATCACTTAAAAATTTTTTTTCTGAATAATTACCTGATGTAACCAGAAATTCTACAGGGAGCATTCGGTTCAGCTCAAAGGCCATCTGTAATTTTATAGCATTAGCTCCTTTTTTGTATTCAGCCCAAATCATTGTTTTTATAGCTGGAAAAAGAGAACCATCAATCAATAATATTTTGCCAAGTTGTTCTATTTCGGGAATGGAAAGAAAAGAACAATTATTTAATAAGGTAACGAAAATCTTTCTGAAAACTTCAGGTGAGTATCGACAAAATGCCTCGCTGTACATAGATTTTGAAGCAACAGCAAGACCAAGATTTTTAGCAATTTCATCCGTTTTTATGGAAGTAACCAAACTTCCAATAGTTTTTATTCTACAAATAATGCAAAATATTAAATTGTTAGTAAGGGTTGTCAACGATAGGGTGTAAGTTTCATAATCACCTTGTAATGATTCTTGTGCCTCTTGGAGCAATGGCATGATTGGCGAGATAATTTTTTCAAAAACATTTTCATCTATTTTGTAGTCAGTCATAGTATCTCCTGATTAAAGTGGATTTATATTTCCTGACTTTAAAAGATTTATGACTCGTTGTCTTCATAAATATTTTTTTAGTGTTCACATATGGTACAATTAAAGCAATAATAGTAAGTTAATTATTGTCATATAGGTTTAGTAATTTGTCGCCAAAAACAACCGAAAAATTGATTGACGAACCTGCAGAGTCCCCTGTTTTCACTTATTAAGACAGTGAAAAACCTCCATGCAAGAACAGTGCCGAACGGTATTGACACTGTACGTAAAGCCCATTCAGGCAAAAATTAATAGCAAATTGAAAATGTTGTGCTCTGATTTAAAATCATTAAAAAAGAGCAAGAATTGGCAAATTACAAAATATTACCAGATTGGCCCTGCGGGAATACACATTATCGAAACCCAACAATGGCATGCAGATTGACCGGCACCAGGACTCCAATTTTTGTGGTAAATTCAAGGTTATTGCTTCTGCCAAGTAAATCGGCAAATTCAGGGCCGGCCACTGATGCTGGGCGTTAGCTGAAGAAAAAAATCGGTTTCGATTCATCCATAAAAATAATTAAATGATGTAACTAAAGAATTACTTGAAATAAAAACTTCCAGATGAAGCCAAAGGCTTTAATGAAATACCGAGGTGGTCTTATGAAACTAAAAAAAGATCGAGAAGTAGCTGGATTTATACAGTTTTTAAACAACGCCAAGGCTTATAGAAAAAAATGAAGCAGAAAATTTACATTGAAACAAGTGTCGTAAGTTATTTGGTGGCTCGAACATCAAAAAATATTGTAATAGCTGCCCATCAAGCGTCTACATCAGATTTTTGGAATCGACTTGATGATTACGATGTATTTATTTCCGATATCGTTATACAAGAAGCATCAAAAGGAAACGAAGTTCAAGCCAATCTTCGTTGCAAAATGTTACAAAATTTTCAAGTACTTGAAATTGATAATGAAGTAAGAGAACTTGCCCGAAAGTTTCTTGCTGCCAAAATAATTCCAGAGAAATGCCCTGAAGATGCGCTTCATATTGCAGTTGCTGCCGCGAACGGAATGGATGTAATAGTAACTTGGAATTTTAAGCACATAAACAATCCGTTTATTCGTAAACGGATCCGTCAAGTCGTAGATGAAAACATGTGGAATTGTCCAGAAATATGCTCGCCAGAAGAATTTTTAGGAAATGAACTATGAAAGATCCAATAATAGAGGAAATACGCCATATCCGTGAC
>JAYEOP010000329.1 GCA_034723125.1 Bacteroidota bacterium
ATTTGCATTAAGTGGGCTAATGATGCTTTTTCCGAGTTTCTTTTCTAAATCCTTTCTTGCAACACCAGCAACCGAACCTCCTTTTTTAGCGACATTCCTGTTCTCGCTTAATGTCTTTGGTTTTTGTTCTTTGGATAATTCAGTTGTTGAAGTTTCTGCTAACATGTTTAAAACTAATTCAAGATTAGTCATATTATCCCGAAGATTTTCTTTCTTTAAGTCTTTGAGGTTTTTGTATTGTTTTGTTGTTAATCCAGTCCATGCCTGAGTGATTTCGTCAGTTAAAATTGCATATTCTAATCCTTTTTTTACTCCACGCAATTCCCATTCGTCAGTAAGTTCTTTTCTAACTTCAATGCTTTTTATTCGTTGGTTAATCCAGTTTTTTGAATAACCTTTTTTTAGATATGTTTCCATTGCTCTGTCAAAAGCCAATTCTGGGTCTTCTGTTTCTTCAATCCTTTCATAGCCTACTTTAGCAAGCCAAACTTTAAAAGGTTCTGCTTTAGGTGAGGGGATAGATTGAATTATACGTAAAAGGCCTTCTGTGTCTGCACAGTCAGTTGTGTACATTTTTCCGTCTGACGCTTTTAATTTCAGTTGTACGATAATTTCGTACAACTGACTAAACCCTTCTTTTGTGAGTTTTCGCTTTAAATCACTCCAGTATCTACGTGGGTTTTTACTCTGGGTCAATGTCTCTATAATGTCAATTACTGAGAAATACCATTTCTCAGATTCACTATCCCAATGAACTCTTATTTTTTTGGATTCAAATAGTTTTATTGAAGTCTCCTTTGTCATAACCTTATTATTATTCAAATTCAAAAATAATCATTCTTTTTCAGTCGTGCTTTTCTAGGACAACGGATTTTTACAATGAATGCCAACAGCAGTCTGTCTAATAACTCTAACCACCGATTAAATTTTTGTCAAATATAAAGCTATTTCTGCTTTGCTCAAAAATAATTTGTTTTTTTTAGGTTTATTTTTGCTAGAATTTCTTTTGATATTTTAAAATCCTAACTTATTATTTTTCTCTAAAGTGATGATTTACTTTTGCCATTTACATCCCGACCAAAAGGGGCGGGATAAATGTGAGAGCTGCACTTTGTTAGCCGTAGTTTTAACGAAGGAATACTGGCGGAGATTACTCCGTCAGCCGCCTACTAGATTAGCTAATGGGCTTTTTATAGTCTTTTTGGAAATCTTATATATTTTCTTATTCTTTTTTCAATTTCCAAATTGTTATCAAATTCAACTCCAAATAAATTATCATTTAGAATACTCAAAAATAAGTTGATTTTACTTAATGCCCTATCCATTCTAAGTTCATTATTTATATTTGATAATGGTGTGTATTTCTTCTCGCTAATCCAAGGTTTTGAATCTCGCTTATGATGAGCTATTAAGTTTCTTACTTCATTATAATAGTCTTTTAAGAATTTTTTTGAAAAGCTATCCGTATGAATCCACCATTTGTGTGTTTTAGTATTTTTTCCAATAGTTTTCTTTTTTGAGAGAAATCTAACATTGAAAACATCATCAAAGATTTTATCAGGTATTTGATATTGCGGGACATTAAAGAGTCCTTTCAATTCAAGAAATTCTTCTAAATACTTCCAAGCTGATAATAGTCTAAAATACTTATCATTTTGTTCATTTAATGAAGTAAAATACAAATAACAAAGATGAATATGAGTATTATTTATTTTATTAAGTTTTTGAATATTTAAAACATCTAAATGAATTGTTCCTAATCCAAATGTACCACCATCAATATATTCTTCGTTATCCTTATAGTCATAAGTTTTTGATTTTAGCGGTGTTAAATGAGAATCTGAAGGCGTTTCAATTATATAGAAGGTACTTTTATCTTCAAATTTGATATAAATTGGGTAATTTAAATAAACAGGGCATGAAAAAGCTGCTGCAATCTTATAGAGAAATTTGTTTAACTCTACAAAGGCTAAATAATGAATACAATATCTTTTGTCTGTCGATTTTTTCTTAGCCAATAGGTCTAAGATTTTCTTTTTACTTTCTGTTAAACTAAAATTGATTTCTATTGAATGCAGTTGTGGATTTGTATCTGAATTACAAATCATTGTAAAATTCTTATAGCTAATCTTTTCAGCCAAATGAATCCTTGACTTAAAATTATAATACTCTATTTTTAATGTTTGTGTCATCATCCTACTGCCTTGCAGCTAACGTCAGTCTGTCTAATAACCCTAACCACCGATTAAATTTTTGTCAAATATAAGGATATTTCTGCTTTACTCAACTTTTTCTATGGTCAAAAAAGATGTTAATCCAAAAATATAATTATTTTTTTCTTTTATCTAATGAACCGCTGTATACGAGACCCGTACGTACAGTGGTGTGAGAGGTGCACTTTGTTAGCCGTAGTTTTAACGAAGGAATATTGGTCCGTACGGATCAGCCGCCTACTCGATTAGCAACAGTTTTTTTACATTCCATAGTATAGTTTAATTCCTTCTGCAATAAGATTACCAGCCGCACCAATTCCAATATTCCATGAGCCATCAATCGTTTTCCCTAAGATTTTATGAGTCCAGGCATTTACTTTCTGACCAAATGTTTTTTTCTGAAAATCGGGTTCCTCAGAATCAATTATTTCCAATAATTCGCTAGAATCATTTTCACTTAATCCAATACTTTTTAAATAGTTCTCTAATTCAGATTTGTTTCCTTTTGAGATATTGATTGTTGCAGAAACATTTGCATGGTCACCAGTTGAAATAATGTTTCCGTCCCCAGAAGTATTTATTATTGTCTTGTTCATAATCGTAGTGATTTCGTCCTTTTTTGATTTTAGTTCATTTAGATCTGTAACGTTACCATACTCGGAATCAATTTTCAGCATAAAGTATAGAAGGTTATTCCTAACAATGGATAGTATTTCATCTACTACAATAATAGAAACAGATTTTTTGCAATTTATTAGTTGTAAATATGGGTTCCCAAGTTTTCTGAAATTTCGTTGTACGATACCTGTCATTTCTGCAGGAAGCGTATAGGACAATTCGCCTGATTTGTTTTCACTTTTTGTCTTTTCAAGAGATGAAACACTTTGGTCGAAATGCATGTTTTGAAGTACATTTTCCCATTCTTGACTTAGACCAACAGTAGGCACTGGTTGCTGATTATATTGCATGTCACCATTTATATAATCTCCAGTTAGGTTGCATTTATAAACACGGTATTTTGGAAGTCCTTTAATTCCACCATAACCTCTTAGTTCATTGTTTATCCAATCAAGCAATTCTTGGTTTTGTATTCTACTTGCTAATACTTTAGTTTTAAGTATTGGTGATGTAATTGATTTCTCTGTGTCAATCAATTCATTAATAATATCACTTATGAGTTTCATTTTCTTAAAATTGTTGCTAACATTAGTATAAACAGAACTTCCGTTTATTTCCATTATGTGCAGAAATACTTAAAAGCTTATAAGCCCCTATAATCCAATGGGTTCGCAATATCACCAAGCTCTTTGCTAATAATATGCATATAAATTTCTGTAGTTTTAATATTTTCATGTCCTAATAAATTTTGAATATATCTTAAATCTAATTGCAAATGTAATAATTATTAATTTGTTACACAATTCAGTGTGTTTTTTTGTTCTTAAACCAAATGCAACGCATTTGGTTTAGGTCTTAAAGGCTTTCAGCCTTTTCCACTAATAGTTAACCCCTGAGTTCAAAGAGTGCTTATAAACAAAAATAAGCCTGAAAGGCTTCAACAACAAAACTTACAAATACGCCAAAAAACCACAGGCTGAAAGCCTGAAATAAAGAACCTCCCTTAAGGACAAGACAATAATACAAATACTTGGCTACATTCATTTCAATGCTGTTTCTACAAGATGGTGCTTTGTTGATGGTTTTACAATCTATAAACATTCAAGTGCTTGCTTTTATGAACTTAATTTTCAAAGTGAATATAAAATTACACTTTAACGATATTATTGGATAAATTTGTATCTTAAAAAGAAATGTATTTAATTGAACCTCTCCACTAAAGTAATGAGTAAATATTCGTCAATTATTTCAATAAAAGCAAAATATCAATTAGCGATATTTATTGTTTTATTCCTTTTAGCTTTTAGTACTCATGCACAGACAAAGTCAATAAACATAGTTTGCAATGAAACTGATTTTCAGAATATTTACACAAATTATAAAGAGAATATTTACATTCCTGTTACAATAAAATACGAATCGCATCAATGGAATGCTGAAATGAGAATTAGAGGTGATGCTTCACGTGTTTTACCAAAAAAATCTTTTAAAATAAAATTCACAAACGACACATTTGTAACAGGAAAAACCACTTTAATTTTAAACTCCGAATATAACGACAAATCATACCTAAGAACTTTTTTAAGCACATATTTATTCAATCAATCAAATTATTATTGCTCCGAAGCTCAACATATCAAAGTTTTTCTTAACAGCAATTTTTTTGGGCTTTACCTTATGATGAATAATATTGATAATGAATTCTTAATTGCAAACAATCTTAATATTAACGCTAATCTTTACGAAAGCAAAAATCGTGGTGCGAGTTTAAATGTTTATGACAACATTCATTATCACTGGAAAAAAGAGAATAACAAATCTACAGATTGGAAAGACATTGAAAAATTAATTGATAATTTGAATGATTGTCCTGTTTCCGAATATTATCAATTTGCAAAAGCAACATTTGATTACGAAAAGATGATAAATATTATTGCCATAAATATGCTCATTGCAAACGGAAGCACTTATTATCATAACTATTACATTTATAACAATTCAGAGAAGTGGTTAATGATTCCTTGGGACTTTGATAAGACATTTTCCGCTTATGGAATTGAATATCCTTATCATTCAAGTTCGAACTATTGGACATCGGTTTTACATGACAATCCGTTTTTTGAAAAAGCTATTCTTTGCGAAGCTATTTTTAATGATGTTAAAACAAAACTCACTCAAATTCACAACAACATTTTTAACCCCCTTCATTTAAATCCAATCATTGACAGTATTAAGAATTCAATTTCTGAGGCAGTAGAAAGCGATTCAATCGATAATATTTCCGATACTAATGAATGGAAAAATGCAATAACTCAGGAAGTAGATTTTATCAAAAACAGATATGATGAACTGATTTTCCAATTCAATAATTTTCCATCTGCTTTTAATGTTATTGCAAAACCACATATCAATAATGATGAAGTAACTTTTAGCTGGAATAAATCAAAAAGTCCAAAAGGGAAAGTCATTTCCTACAAATTATATTACAGCTTAAACGATAATTTCTTTTCTGCTGAAACAAAAATTGTATCCAACATTAACGATACATTTTACAAATTATCACTTCCTGAAGGACAATATTTCTGGAAAGTTGTTGCCACTGACGGGATATTTGAAATAAATGGATTTGATGTACTGAACACATTTATAATCAATAATAATGTTGAAAATATTGTGATAAATGAAATCAACTATAATTCATCATCAAATTTTGACACTGATGACTGGGTTGAATTTTATAATCCCGATAATGTGGCAATTAACCTTAGCGGATATGTTTTTAAAGATAATTCACATTCCTACAAATTCAGGGAAGGCTGTATTATTGGAGCAAAAGATTATCTTGTCCTTTGTGAAAATGCCGAAGATTTTACTGATTATATTTCTGAAATTGACAATTATATTGGAAATACAAATTTTGGTTTTAGCAGTAATGGTGAAGTCCTTACTCTTTTTGATAGTTCAGGAAAAATAGTTGATGTTGTTGAGTATTCCCCTTCTTATCCTTGGGCAAGTGAAGCTGATGGCAAGGGACCAACACTTGAACTTATTCAGCCATATTTTGATAATTTCTTAGCAAAAAATTGGCGGGCATCTTCATTTCATGGAACAGCAGGAAAGCTAAACGGAGTTTATGGCTCATTAGAAATTTCAATAACAACTGATATTAAAATTTATCCTAATCCTGCAAATAATTTATTAAATATTATTGCCCCCAAAGAGACTAATATTGAAAGCATTACTATTTATAATTCTTTGGGAAAAGTAACTTTTCACAAAAATAAAATCCAAAGTAAAAATCCTGTAAAAATTGAACTCAATAAATTAGAATCAGGAATATATATTTTAAAACTTTGTACAGTTAAAAATACGCATTTAAAAAGATTTATTGTTGTCAAATGAAGTTATTAAAACCAAAAATATCATTCTTTTTTCTTTTAATATTAATCTTTGTATCAAATTACGTTTTTTCACAGGCTGTTGTCATCAATGAAATAATGTCTTTGAATTACAGCACATTACACGATAATGACAGCAATTTTTGCGATTGGATAGAAATTTATAATGATGATACAATTGCTATAAATTTAAAAAGCTATCATCTCTCTGACGATAATAATGAACTTTACAAATGGACATTCCCTGAAATTATTATTGAAGCAAAAGGATTTTTACTTTTAATGGCTTCAGGAAATGATATTAATGATGGAAAATATTTTCATACAAATTTTAAGATAAGTTCATCAGGAGAAAATATTTACTTTTCTGATAGTTCGGGAAATCTATTAACTGTTGCTCCTAAAATAGAACTTAAAGCAGACCAATCTTACGGAAGAGAAGTTGATGGGAAAAATAATTTTTTAATCTTTGACATCAGCAGTCCGGGAAGCTCAAATTCTGATAATGATATTTTTAGTAAAATACAATTTTCACGTTCAAGCGGATTTTATAAAGAAGCCATTTCTGTTGAGATTACAACAAATAATCCTAATGACACAATTTATTACACTCTAAATGGCAACAAACCAACACAGAATTCAAAAGTTTATACCAAGCCGCTAACAATAAAATCAAGAAAAGATGAAGAAGCTATTTATTCGTTAATACGAACAAATCCACCTGAAACGAATAAAAAATTTGTGTGGAAACAGCCCGAAGGATCAATAAATAAAGCAACAGTTCTAAGAGTATGCACCTTTAAAAACGCTAAAAGATTAAGCAAAGTTATAACACAAAGCTATTTTATAGGCTCTGAAAAACCCGATTATACTTTTGCCGTAATATCTCTTGTAACAGATAGTTCCAATCTTTTTGATTATTACTCTGGGATTTACATCCCCGGATATTTAAACGACCTTAATCCCGGGGAATGGGAAAGTGGAAATTATTACGGTCGTGGGAAAGAATGGGAAAGAGAAGTTGATTTTGAAATGTTTGACAAAAATGGCAGTTCTGTTTTTAAGCAAAAAGCAGGAATGAGAATGCAAGGTAGTGCAAGCAGAATTATGCCTCAAAAATCTTTCAGACTTTATGCTGAAAAGGAATATGGCAATGAAACTTTTAACCACAATTTTTTTGGATATAAAAACATTGATGTATTCAAAAGAATTATGCTTAGAAATTCAGGACATGATTTTTTGAGAACAATGTTTGCCGATGCAATTATGCAATATTTAATACGAAATTTCAAAGCGGAGTACATGGCTTGGAAACCCTCTGTAGTTTTCGTTAATGGAGAATATTGGGGAATTCATAACATTAGAGAAAGATACGACAAATATTTTCTTTCTGATTTTCACCAGCTTCACGAAGACAGCATTGATTTTCTTGATACACGTATGAGAATTCTTGTTATTGAAGGAGACTCAATGCATTATCATAATCTAATCGAGTTTTTGCACAATTACGATATTAGCAAAAAAAATAATTACGATTACGTAAAAACTCAGATGGATATTGAAAATTATATTGATTTTCAAATTGCTAAAATTTATTCCGCTACTTATGATTTCCCAGGAAATAATGTAAAAATGTGGCGACCAAGGAGTTCAAACGGCAAATGGAGATGGTTGAATATTGATAATGACGATTGCTTAAGAGCTGTTGGTGCAAATTCTTTAAAACATGCTACAAGGGACACTGGAACTCAATGGCCCAACCCTGCATGGTCAACTTTTCTTTTCAGGAAATTACTTGAGAACAATGAGTTCCAACAAAAGTTCATCAATAGATTCGCCTATCTTTTAAACACAACATTTAATCCTGATACCGTTTTGAATACAGTTCTTCAATTTAAAGAACTTTATGGCAAAGAAATTCAAGAGCATATTTACAGATGGAATTATCCTGCGGATTATATTGAGTGGGAAAACAATGTTGAAAAATTTATTGAATTTGCTCAACAAAGACCATGTAATCTCAGAGAATTTATAATGAACTTTTTTGAACTTGACGAATTTGGATTTAAATGTATTGAAAGCCCGAATAATGAAAACGAACTAATTACATTTCCCAATCCATCATCAGGAACTTTTAATATTCATTTAAAAAATATTGTAGATGCGGAATTTAATTTTTCTGTTATTGACCTTTTTGGAAAAATAATTTACTCGGGAAACTTTAATATTGATAAATATCATCACCAATATAGAATTAATCTTGGACATTTAAATTCAGGTATTTACATTTTGCATTCAAAATATAATGACAAATCCTATTTTAGTAAAATTATTATAAGTGGGAAATAATACACCTCATCCTAGCCTTCTCCTCAAGGAGAAGGAAACTCAAGCCTTTTCCTCAAGGAGAAGGAAACTCAAGCCTTTTCCTCAAGGAGAAGGAAACTCAAGCCTTTTCCTTAAGGAGAAGGAAACTCAAGCCTTTTCCTCAAGGAGAAGGGACTCCTCCTTTTCTTCAATCTCTATTCATTAAATCCTTTGAAAAAGCACCTTCAGGATATTCAACATCCATAAAATACAAACCATGTGCAGCCATAGCTTTCCCTGATTTTGTTCTGTCTTTGCTTTCAATTATTTTTCTAAATTGATCTAAGCTAATTTGCTTTCTACCTACTTGTATCATTGTTCCGCTAAGCATTCTTATCATTGACCTTACGAACCTATTTGACTTAATTTTAAAAATAATTGTTTCTTCATTTTCCTCCCATTTAGCTTCATGTAAATCACACAAATAATGATTATGGCTGTTATGTCCTTTGCTAAAAGCTTCAAAATCTTTGTACTCCATTAAAATCTTACAAGCCTCATTCATTAAGTTAATGTCATATTTTTCAAAAACCAAAGTTGCCATATTCTGCAAAAATGGATTTTTACCTTTGCTTAAAAGATATTCATAAGACCTGCTAAGAGCATCAAATCTTGCATGAATACTTTTTTTGTCATTAGCATACATTTTTTTTATAGAAATATCATTGGGCAAAAACGAATTTAATTTACGCCCAAAACTACCGTTAAGCTTAGCGGTTGAATCAAAATGCATCATGTATTTTTTAGCATGCACTCCTGCATCTGTTCTCCCACAACCATGACAAGTAATTTTTTCATTCAGTAAAATAGAGATATGACGTGTAAGTTCACCCTGCACAGAAATTTGGTTTTTTTGAATTTGCCAACCATGAAATCTTGCACCATTATAAGCTATTTCCAGAAAATAACGATTTTTCATTACTCTTTCTTTTCTCCTTGATATTCAAACAGTACATATCGCAAAAGCTTGTTTCCTTTTTCAAAACGGAATTCTTTTACATTTTTAAATCTCAAATCATTCTCAAGCATCTCATAACTTATACCATTGAATTTTGAATAAAAACTATTCCAAATTACAAGGGATTCTTCTTCAAGAAATTCATCAAATTTTAGCATTTTTACATTTTGATGTTGTTTGGAATTAAAATGGTCAACATCCAATGCAATACTTAAATACGACTGATCATAAAAATATTTATATCCGAAATATTTATCATCAACAAATTTGGCAACTTCTTCTATAAACAACTGATCTTCGTTTAGATTAAGGTCTTTGTCCCAATCAATAGCAGCTTTATTTGAAGAAAATGGGAAATATAAAATTGAAGGAATTATAAGAAATAAGACATAATAACGATTATGCTTTTCCTGCAAAATTGGAAGCTGAAGTAAGTAATCCAAAGCAATAAGGCAAATAATAGCAATTAAAGGCACTACATCAATAAGTACTCTTTTAAGCCCCATAGAATTAAAAATACCAAAATACCAGAATAAGGAATGAGCTATAAAAAATGCTGCAAAAGCACCATAAATCAGCCAAAGTTCTTCAACATAAAATTCTCTATTATTTCGTAATTTTTTTATAAAAAATGATATTATCATCATTATTATTCCTGCTACCAATAGCAGATATAAATGACCACCAATCACATAAGTCATTTGGTCAAAAAAATGAAAAATATCACCTGAGCCATAAACACTACTTAGATGAGCGTAAGGTATTTTTTTGAATATCCATAAAAAGTCATGATGATAAAATATTAAACCGAGAATTCCATAAAAAATATGTCCTGTAAAAACCCATGGAATAATTTTGCTTTTTTTCTTTACAATTAAATAAATTACAAAAACAGCAAGTATCACTAATCCTTCGGAGCGTGCAAAGGGAAGAAAAGAAAATATTATTGCCGAACTTTTGTATTTTTCATCCATTGTTAAATAAACAGCCACTACTAAAACAAGAGCGAAAAAATGCTCAGTTAATCCTGAAAAAATTAAACGGAAATAAAGTGGAGCGGAAAAAACAAAAAGTAAAGCAAGTAAAGAATATTTTAAATTCATTTTTTTTGCAATGCGATAAGTTGTATAGGCTGTAATGCTTGCAACTAATGAATTAAAAATTTTCATTACTGTAAAGCCCATTGCTGCAAAAGGAGCACTAAACAAAGTAAATAGAGGCTTTGCCCAATGGTCTAAAAAATTTTCGGGATGAGCAAATGCATAAGAGGAAAATAAAAAATGCATAGTAGAATCACCCGCTCCTGCTGTGCCTTTAAATTTTACTGAAACATAACAAAATGCCATAAAGAACAAGAATGACAACAAAGTAGCTATTCTATTTTCCGATAATTCTGACAGTTTCATTTGTTCATTTGTTTATTTGTCATTCGCTTCGCTGTAATTTACTCACTTCGTTCGTGTCATTTAATAGTCATTATGCTATCATTCATTCTCTCATCTCCCATTACTCATCTCTCATTTCTCATCTCTCATTTCTCATCTCTCATTTCTCACTTCTTACTCCTCATATCTTTAAGCACTCTAAGTACTTCTTATTGTT
>JAYEOP010000330.1 GCA_034723125.1 Bacteroidota bacterium
GGTTTGTATTTGTATCAAATTATTTTAGAAAATAAAATTTTTACAGGGAAGTTGATTGTTGGGGATTATTAAAAAAAATGCTTTTTGTTATTTTCCAGTTTATTCAAATCTTATAGATTTCACAGGGTCTATTCTTGCTACAAATCGTGCAGGGAAGTACATCATTATTCCACAAAAAATTATTGTCCCTATATTAAGGAATAAAAACTTACCCCAAGTAAATGCAACAGGTACGGAATCAATAAAATAGTATTCTACGGGTAGTTTTACAATATTAAAATGATGTTGTAGAAAAAGTAAAAGCAATCCTAAAATATTACCAAAAACAACTCCCAAGATTATTAAAAATGAAGCATTATAAATAAATATTTTGCTAATCCTCCAATTGCTTGTTCCAAAAGCTTTTAGGATACCTATCATATTTGTTTTTTCAAGAATAATAATAAGCAATGCTGTAATCATGTTTACGGCTGCAACTATCAACATTAATATTAAAATTATCTGAACATTTTTATCAAGTAACCCAAGCCAGTCAAACAATTGAGGATAAATTTCTTTGATAGTTCGTGAATCCAATTTCAATGGTAATTCCAATCTTATTTCATCATTAATGATTTCAAGATTTTCAAGCTTCTCTATTTTTATTTCATAACCACCTGCCTGATTGCTTTCCCAATTATTTAATTTAATGATATGTTTTAAATCACAAATTGCAAATGTATTATCAATTTCTTCAAGCCCTGTTTTAAAGATTCCTGAAACTGTTAACTTTCGTGCTCTCGGTGGTTTTTGAACAAAATAGATTTCTATTTTATCACCAACATCTATCATTAATTTATCCGATAAAGTTTTAGATATCAAAATACCTTTAGAACTGGAATTTTTTTCAAAAGTAATAACATCCCCTTCAATAATGTAATTTTCTATTTCCGACCAATCATAATTATCGTTAACTCCTTTAAGAACAACCCCTTCAATTGCATTTTTTGTTTTTATTATTCCTGCTTTTGTGGCAAATACATTTACACTTTTTACTCCTTCAACATTATTTATTTTATTAATTAATTTTTTTTCAATATTTATTGCAGGATTCTCGTAAGTAAAATTTACATTTGTATTAGTTATTTGAATGTGTGAACCAAAACCAATTATCTTATTTTTGATTTCCGATTGAAAAGCATCAAGTATAGAAATGGAAATCATCATTACTATAATGCTTAAGGCAATAGCCGAAATGGCAATACGGACAATGGTTTTGGAGAATGTACGTTTTGACTGAAGAGTAATTCTTTTTGCTATATAATATTCTAAATTCAAATTTTTATGATTAAAAAAGTATTTACATTAATAATAATATCAATATTTTTCAATGCAAATTTAACAAAAGCACAATTAAAAACAGGTGCAGAAAATATTATTGATAACTTATCTCTTTTAGAAAATAAAAAAGTAGCTGTTGTAGCTAACAATACTTCAATGATAAATAACACCCATCTTATTGATTCATTGATAAGTCTAAAAATTAATATTGTAAAAATATTTTCACCTGAACATGGATTTAAAGGAAATTTTTCGGCAGGAGCAAAAGTTGAAGGAGAAAAATTTAATGATAACAAAATTCCTTTAATTTCACTTTATGGAAACAACAGAAAACCAACAAAAAAACAATTGAAAAGCGTTGATTTGGTGGTTTTTGATATTCAAGATGTTGGTGTTAGATTTTATACTTACATCTCCACTATGACTTATGTGATGGAAGCTTGTGCCGAAAATAATATTCCTATAATTGTTCTTGACCGACCAAACCCCAATGGATTTTATGTTGACGGTCCTGTTCTGGAAAAAAAATATTCTTCATTTATAGGTTTGCATTCAGTACCTGTCGTTTACGGAATGACAATAGGGGAATATGCACTTATGGTAAATGAAGAAAGATGGATGAAAAACAAAATAAAGTGTAACCTAAGAATTGTAAAACTAAGTAATTACAATAGAAATAAAATTTATGATCTTAGTGTTTCCCCTTCACCTAATTTACAGACTACAGAAGCAATTTTGCTATATCCGTCATTATGTTTTTTTGAAGGAACGAATGTAAGCATTGGTCGAGGCACTGAACATCCTTTTGAAATTATCGGAAGCCCTGAATTTTCAAAAGGAAGCTATTCTTTTATCCCAAAAAGCATTAAAGGTGTTGCTGATAATCCGAAATATCTTGGCAAAGAATGTAACGGATACTATTTAAAAGAATTTGCAAATAATTATTTACGTTCATATTATCACCTTTATTTATTTTGGTTAAAAGGTTTTTATGATGACTCAAAAAATAAAAATGAGTTTTTTACAAGTTATTTTGATAAACTAGCAGGAAGCGATAAACTCCGAAAACAAATAATTGCAGGAAAAACGATTGAAGAAATTCAAAATTCATGGAAGGAAGATTTGTTGGAATTTTTAAAAATCCGAAAAAAATATTTATTGTACCCTGATATTTCTATAGAAGGAAAATTATTAAAGGGAGGTTCTATAAATACATTTCTTTTAAGAAACAAAGATAATGAATAAGATGCAAGGCACAAATTTTTCTGAATAGCCGTAGCTATTGAGAAAAATTTTAACGCAGTCAGATTGTTTATTATCTTTGTTCCCAAAGGGTTTTCAGAGTTTTTCATATACTTCTTCAAAAAATTTTACATTATCCCGATTTGTTTCAATTTTTTTCATTCTCTATAAAAAACTCTGGAAATCTTAATGCGAATGTATTTATAGAACCTCCCTAAAAGCAAAATAAAAAAAAAGCCCCTTTTTGAGGAGCTTTTAAAAATGATTTTAAATTAAGCTATTTCAATTTCTCTTGATGCTTGTACTTTTGCTTCTTCTTTTAAAGGAAGAGAAATTGTCAATACTCCTTCCGAGTAATTTGCATCAATCTTATTTGAGTTAATCGCATCAGGTAGTGTAAATGAACGTGAAAATGAATCGAAACAAAATTCTTGTTTAGTGTAATTTTCTTTTTTTACCTCATTTTTACTTTCATTATTACTACTGATTGTTAAAACATCATTCTCAAGATTTACTTTAAAATCTTTCTTTTTTAATCCCGGTGCAGCAACTTCAATTTTGAAATTTTCTTTTTCTTCAATAACATTTACAGCAGGAGTACTTCTTGCAATACGTCCATTAAATCCATAATCGTCATTAAAAAAGTTTTCAAAAAGGTTTGAAAAAGCAGGATAATTTTCATTTTTACCGTTAAATCTAATAAGTGTCATAATATACCTCCAATTTTAAATGTTAATTTAATTTTTAATAATTTTTACGAATAAAAGTTCAACATTAATGCCAGTGGAATTAACCTGACATAAGCAGAAAATATTACATGCCATTACTGACAAAATGCTATGTATCAATTTTTTACAGACATCTTTTCATTCTCAGAAAGACAGCATTTCAGATAGGCTGAAAAAATGGCAAGATTTGTCAGTTTGTTATAATAAAATGTTAAAAATTATTTTCCAATAGATTTTTTATCAAAAACATAAAACCAATTATTTTTAACTACTTGAATTTTTTGAAATCCTGAGAAAAATTTTGAAAACAAATTCTCTAAGTTAACTAAGCTACTTTTCATTGCTTTAGAATTAATATCTTTGTTATAAACAAGGTTCCCGTTTTTGGCAATAACTTTTTTTAATGATTTAAAAAAATCTTCAGTTTCAAACTGAGAAGGTATTTTATTATTAATGTAAATATCAAAAATTACAAGATCAAATTTTTTATTACAGTTTTTCACAAAATCAAATGCATCAGTTTCTATTATCTTTAAGTTTTTGAAACGTGAAACCTTAAAGAATTCATTGCCAAGTTCAAGAACATCTTTATCCTTTTCAATGGCAACAAAAGAACAGTTTCTATTCATTTCTTCCTGAATGATTGATACAACACTACCCGTTCCAAAGCCTAATAACAATACATTTTCAAACTGTTTTTCTTCAAGTTTTATTTTTTTAAAAATCTTTTGAAAACCTTTATGAAGTTCCCCGAATGAATAATTTGTGTCTGCGGCATTAAGAATGTATTTCCCATTAATGTAATAAACCTTAAGTATTCCATTTATCGGGCTTTGTATTTCTTTTACCAACGAACCTGCAAAAAAACTTATAATATATTTCCAATCAATTTTTTTCAAAATCCATATTAAATTTAATGGTTCTATGTCAAATACTGTGGGTAATCAAATTTGCCACAGATTCACAGATTACAAAATTACTCTTTTTGTAATTAGTACTTATAAGAAAACTCATTATTTGCCCAGCTGTACCCCATAAATTCCCTAAAGGGGAAAACCCAACTCACTGAGTGTGATGCATTTTTAGGGGACAAAGGGATGAGCGGAGGATATGCAGAATTTTCTTTTTTTTCTCAGAGGTACTAATTAATGAATTTTAATCTGTGAATCTGTGGCTCTAATTTTTTTTTACCCACACAAATCAACATAGTACCAAACAAAATAATTCCTAAATTAGCTGTTTTGAAGGTAATATAAAAATAAAATAAAAAAGACTTATAAAAATTTGCGAATCATTAAAATATTTTTGTAGATTTACTTTTTATTTTTTTATTGATTTTCTACAATTCTAAGGTATTTTAATTTATTTGCATTGTATTAAAACAAAATATAACTTAGGTTTTAAATTTTATTAATATTTAAAGATATGAAGAAACTTTTTACAATTTTGTTGTTTTGCACCATCATCACAAGTTCTTATGCACAAAAAGATTTTGAAAATCCTTTTATCAAAACTGATATAAATTTTGGATTAAAAGAATCCCAATTAACTTATATGTCCTATGGGGCAGATGTTGGCTTTGGTTTTATACATGATAAAAATTTCTATTACAACCTTGTTTTGGGATATTCCGCTAACAATAACCTTGAAGATAAATGGGACAGAACAAGTAAATTTAGTAATTTTTCTATTGGTTTTGAAGCAAAACCACTTCTTTATAAAACATTCGTCAATTATACTATGATGATGCTTTTTGCTGATTTTGGTTTTAGCTATAATTTTGCCAACATCACTAGCCAAAGAAAAGGACAAGATTCTTTTACCGAAAAGCATAATTTTGCTGTTTTTTCTTTTGGTGGAAGTTTTGTAATTCCATTAAGCCCTCTTTATATGGTTAAAAACAAGATGCTTAAAAAATCAAAATTTTTAATTGAACTTGATGGACTTGCAATATTTGATGATAATATTTCACTTTTCAAAGAGACATATTCAAACATTTCTTCTATTACATGGGGACAGCAAATCTCTTTAAGCTGGATTTATGAACTCAATTAAAGTGGAAATTCTTTAGGAAGATTCTATAAACATTTCTTTTAGGAAACTATTATATTTTCAAATAAATAGTGCCTCTTAGAAAACTCTCCAAAATTAAAATAGATAGTTTTCTAAGAGGCACTAAATAGAAAATAAACTGATTAAAAAGTAAGCAAGTAAAGTCAAGCAAATCAAATATCGCCTGTTCCGCCCATCTGGGGTAAATCTCAAAAACGGCTCTGAACTTACGGAAACTTCATTATTCATAATTCCTTGTTCAATATTCGATATTCAAAAAACGAATAATGAATAAGATGCAAGGCATCCATACGCACTTACTTCGTTTCGTTTGCTTCACAAATTTTCCTGAATAACTCCGCGTATCGCTAAAGTTTTTGTGCAGGCACAAGCTATTGAAAAAAAACTTATACTAAACCGCTATTAAGATGCTGATTAAGAAAATAAATTATTTTTGTTTTGTTTTTCTTCACAAAATTCTTGCATAGCCATAGCTACGGAATAATTTTTTGAATAAAAACAGGGCGAAAAGAAATGTTTTATTTTCAGTATCTTGATGGCGGTTTAGTATTAATGCGAATGTATGTATTTATAGAACCTCCCTTTATGAATAATGTTCTTCAAGAGAAATCCTATCTTTAGGGGTTGTCATTATTATTAATGTAGTTGTTTCTTTAAGAATATGTCCTTGCTCAGGATGATATATCCATTTACCATCTTCACGAATTGAAAGAAGAACAGTTTTCTTAAATGTTTCAATATTCAAATCAGCAAGAGTTTTTCCTGCGTATTTTGATGATATATTTATTTCTTCCACTCTTAACTCATCATTTGTTCCTCGCATCATTTCATCAAGAAAACCTGTAACTGTTGGTCGTATCATTTCAGATGCCATCCTCAAACCCCCAATGAATGTTGGAGAAATTACTTTGTCAGCACCGGCAATCTTAAGCTTTTCAATATTATTTATTTCAAGACATTCTGAAACCAAAGTAATATTTGGATTTAAATGTTTTGCTGAAACGCATACTACAAGATTTATATTATCATCTCCTGTATTTACAAATATTCCTTTTGCTTTTGTAATACCAAGTTGTATTAAAAATTCATCATCAGTAGGATCTCCAATTAACCCCATGAAATCGTCATTTATTTCTATTAAATTATTTATCTGATCTTTTTCTATCCCTGCTAAAATAAAAGAACGTTTTGTCTTTATTAATTCATTTACTATGTTTACACCAACATTTCCACATCCACAAACAATATAATGATCATTAAGCTTCTTTATTCTCTTTTCCATTTTTTTCATTTTAAAACTTTCATTTAAATTACCTTCAATAATTATTGATGCAAGGTTTGAAACAAAATATGTTAAAACACCTATTCCTGCAAAAGAAAGCACCATAGTATATATTCGTGCAGAAACATTATTTGACATATCAACGATTTCTCCATAACCTATTGTTGCAATTGTAATTACGGTCATATAAAGACCTTCAAATAAGGTGTATTCCGGTTCAACAAGATGATAACCGATAGCACCTCCTACAAGTACAATAAGAAAAAGAAGTCCAGTAAACCTTAAGCGTTTGAAAATTGTTTCATTTTCCGAACTTTTATGTTTTGACATATTAAATTACAATTATTTTGAGAACAAAGTTAATACATTAATTGATATTGGGATTTTTAAATGAGGTAGGAAATACACTCTTTGGTAATATTTTAAACAAAAGTGGAAGTGTTAAAAAAGAGCCGGGAATGGCAACTATTGCAAATATTGGTAAAGTTTTAAGAATATCTATTAATTGTAATCTTACTTTTTCCTTTTCTTTAAGACTTAATTTTTTCTTTCTTGATTTATTTAGCAACTCAAGTAACTCCTTGCTTTCAGCTATTTCCTGAGAAATTTTTGATTTATACTCACCAACTAAATTAGCTATACTTTTTAGCAAGCTATTTCCAACAATTCTATATTTCTGTTTGTCTTGGAGGTAATGTACTTCTTGCCAGTTTTCAATTACAAAACTTTCAACTGCAATAAGGCTATTCTCCAACTCCTTATTTTCAAAGCCTAATTTTGTGTTTAATTTCCTTAAAAATTCCTTTTCATCTTGATCAACTTCTTTGTCAGACCAAATTGTTAATGTTGCAAGTTCAAGGAAATATTTTTTCAGCAACCATGAATCAATAGCGTGTAAATCAATATCATCAACAGTCAAACCTTGTTCAAGATACTTTGATGCTTCTTTTTCTTTTTCAGTTGCAAGTTCAGATGAATGTAGAAAAAAATTATAAAGCGATCTTTCCTCTGTTTCAATTATTTTGTTAGCATTTGCAGCAGCAGCAATTATTTGTAAAATTGTAAGTCTAACATTATTATGCAGTTCATAAAACTCAGAATTAGTGATTATCTTTTTTGAATCCAACCATTCTGTGAAATAATAAATATCAAGAAATAAAAGGCTATTTTGAAAAAAACTAGTCCAAAAGTTTTTACTCCATTTTTGTTTAATATCTATTCTTTCTTCAATAATATATTCCGCCAGTTCAATTTCATTCTTCGTTTTTCCAAATTCTTTTTTATGCTGTTTTTTTGAAAAGTGAGGAAAGAGATCAATATAAAAACTTGAAATACTCTTTGTTAATTCAGCATGTATATCAATAGTAGCTTTTTTAGTAATTACCTCATCTTTGTAAAAATACATTCCACTGCTATAAAAACTTTCAGCTAATAGAATTTTCATTTTACTTTTATTAGCCCACTTTGAGCTTTCGGAATATGATGTAGCATAAAAATTTAGAGGAAAGCCGTACATCAAACCTGTAGGTTGAGTAACACAATATAAATATTCATCAATTTTATCAAAGGAAGATAATTTCTCAGCAATTTTTTGACATTCCCCCTCAGCTACAAGATACTTTCTGTACTCAAGATACTTTTTTAACCAACCTTTTTCTCTTGGATCTATTGATTTCAAAACTTCTGATTTTTTTTCAAAAGTACAATTTATTTATGATTTGGAATTTGTTTTTTGATATTTCTTAAAATTCTAATTTCAAGTAAAAACCATTATGTTTTCTGATATTCAATACTTTTTGGTCGTCAAAAATTAAATATTGTGCTTTAATTCCAACTAACTTCCCTGTATATTCCGGTGTTTTCAAAAAATCTATACTTTTTACTTTCTCAGGATAACTAATAACATCATATTTTATTTCAGTTATTTTGTTGGTTTCATTGACATATTTTTTTAATTCTTCAGATAGTAATTCAGAAGCGTTTAGTTTTTCTTCAATTAGATTTTGTCCTAAATCAATATTCCCAGTAAGCATTTTTCGCCAGTTTGTTTTATCGGCAAAATGCTTTTTTAATTCAACTTCTATCAATCCTGCAAGATGCCTGTTTGGTGTTTCGGCAATTACAATTCCTTTAACTGCACCCTGATCTATCCATCTTGAAATAAGATTTGTTGCTTTAGTAACTCCTACTTTTAAATGGCTCGAAACTGAAAGATAAACAAAGTGTGGCTGGAGGCTGTATTGTTTTGCCCATTCCATATCACGTGAAATACCAAGATGGGATTTATCGAGTTCAGGATTTATTATTGAAGGGTCAGCTTCAGGAGCTGTCAGAAAACAATTGTAACAAAATCCTTGATTATAAGTTTTTCTGATTCTTTTGCCACATTTTATGCAATTTATTTGTCCTGCAAAACTAATTTTTAAACTTGTACCTATTAATTCATTTACAAAAATTGTTTTACCACCAATAGGCAAATAATAATGAGCTGAATCATCAAGCTTTGTTTTCATCTTAATGATATTTCCTTCAGCTTTCATATTTATAGAAAAATTTGAATCATTGATTGGATTTCACTAATTAATTATCTTTAACACACCTTACTGATAAGCCTGAACTTAACTGATTCCCTTCCCTGCAAACATCTTCAGAAATATCATGAAATTCACGACTCCAATTTGTATTACCAGCAAATTGTGTTGTAGATGTCCAAAATTCAGCACTTATTGTAATACTTTTAAATTCACCTTGAAATGAACGCATTCCTGACATTAAAACGTTAAGACCTGAGCTACCTCCTGCTTTAATTTTATCTCCCTCATCTACACCTCTATATCCTTCTTTGTTAGCTACTTGTTCTGTCATCCCCAATTCCATTTCTAATTCTTTCCATTCTTCATCCGAAGGAAGATGCCAGCCTTCAGGACAAGCACTTTTCGCAGCTGATAAAGTATAAAGTCTTCCGTGTGCATTTGCTTTTGACGCATCGTTATCATAATACCAAGAATTATCGGATGTAATATATCTTAGATTTTCCGCCATCCATGTTTGATTTCCAATTTCTACAGTTTTGTAAAGTTCGTTATCTCTGCTGTCTTTAAAAGTGTTTTCAGGAAGTGGGTCATCAGGTCCGTTACCTTCGTCATCGTTGCAGGAAGTTGTTGTTAAAATTATTGTTGAAATACTAAAGAATAGTATTAAAAGCCGTAAGTATCTAAATTTCATCTTTATATCTTTTTTTTATTGGTTAGATTAATATTCTGTGTCGCATTAACAAACGTATTATTTATTTTTTATTGTGTTCGCATAAGCAAAAATTCTTCCATTATAGCAAACAAAAATTTCACAACTTTTTGTTTGTGTAGTTTCTTTAAATGTCTCAAATTCGAACTTTTTAAAAATTAACTTTGTTTTAGCATGTTTGAGTTTTCCGATGTATATTTTGATAAAATTGCTGTACATAATGTCGGCAATAGACAAAAGGATGAAAAATTAATTTTATCAAAGTCAGAATTAGAAATTGATGAAGAAATTATTAATGAATTATTGCTAAAATATTTTTTAAAACCATTTAAGGAAGAAATTTTTTATCAATTTTATCATGAAAGCGATATTGAATTAAATGAAGTTTATTCTTATTGTAAAAAAATATTTAATGATGATGCTAAGTTTTTTAATCAATCAGTAAATTTAGCAAAACATTTGTACGAAAACTCAAATCATCCAAAAATAAAGGGCGGAGAATTTTATGTTGTTTATTTTAATAATGTTTGGATTGGAGATGAAGAAGTTGATGCAATTGGTTTGTTCAAGTCCGAAAATAAAGATACTTTTTTAAAAGTTTATTCCAAAAATAACAACTTTGAGATTGAACATGACAAAGGAATAAATATCAACAAGTTGGATAAAGGATGTCTTATTTTTAACAGCAGTGAGCAAGATGGTTACAAGTGTTGCATTGTTGATAATGTAAGCAAAGGCGAAGAAGCTTTATATTGGAAAGAATATTTTTTGCAACTAAAAGCGGTTGAAGATGATTATTTTCACACAAAAAATTACATGAAAATGTGTAAATCCTATGTTGATGATATTTATAATCAAGAAAATGACATTCCTAAAACCGACCAGATTGATATGCTAAACAGTACTGTTAATTTTTTTAAGGATAATGAGAAATTTGATAAAAAAGAATTTGAAGAAACAGTATTTGAAGCACAGGAAAACATTCAATCATTTCAAGCATACCAAGAAAAATATAAAGATGAGCAAGATATTCAAGTAGTAGATAATTTTGATATTTCAAAGCATGCAGTAAAAGGCACAAAAAAAGTTTTTAAAAGCGTTTTGAAACTTGATAAAAATTTCCATGTTTATATTCACGGAAACAGAAGTTATATTGAACGTGGATTTGATGA
>JAYEOP010000331.1 GCA_034723125.1 Bacteroidota bacterium
ACTGCGTGTGTTTCGGGTAATTTGCTAATATTTTCTTTTAAAATATTTTTGTCAATAATAATAATATCGTTTGCCGTTAGTTCAAGTCTGTTGTAAGTTTTTGCATCAAAAAAACCTATAATTACATTTTGTTTTCGTTTAATTATTTCAGTATAAAGTGGTTTAATAACTTTACTTGAAACAGGCAAAATAAATTTATTTTTAGCATATTTCGTAATTTCCAATAATTTGTGCAAATAAAAAGTTGCTCTCTGATATTCTTTTGGTAAAGTCCCTTCTTTTAATGGCAAAGTTTCAAGGTTTGTTACAATTTGCTCACGGTCAGTAAAAGGAGATAGTTGCATTACGTCTCCTGCCAAAATCCATTTTTTAGCGTAAAGTCCTGGAACAAGAAATTCTTGAAATGTAGTTTTGCTACTCTCATCAATTATCAAATAATCAAATTCAGGGACAATTGGCTCATCAAAAGTTGGGTATTTGCGATTATATGACCTTCTGCTTTTAAATTTCGGGTGTTGTAAAATTCCAATAGTAGTTCCGCAAACCAAATTTGCAGCATCTAGTAATAAATTTTCTGAAATATTATGTTCGCTTTGTAAGTTATTAATTTGAAACTCTCTAATATCTTCATTTATACGATTTTCATCACCTATACGAACAGGTAAAATATTGTATTTTTCAATTAAGGTTTTATCGTCTTCTTTGTTTTTATCTTTCAAACGTTCTAAAACATTATCTATTGCAACGTGTGTAGAACCACAAAGTAAAACACGTTTTCCTTGTTTTGCGAGTTGGCAAATTAATTCTAAAATTATAGTTGTTTTTCCTGACCCCGGCGGTCCTTCAAGAATTGCAAAGTCGGGTGTCGATAATGCTTTTTCAACAAATTCTCTTTGCTCTTCTTTTCCACTTCTGTTTTCATCGGTTAAAACAATCCATTCATCGTCTTCAATATAATTATTTTCAGCATCTTTCCATTTTACAACTTCTCTTTTTTCAAATAGTTTTATTAAATTAGAATGTTCGGAAACAGGCATATTTTGCAATGTTAAAACTGCTTCTAATTGTTTGCGAAGTTGATAAGTGTTTACTCTTACTTGTAGTTTTTTACCCTGAGGAAAAGTAAAACTATTATATTTTTTTACGTTTTTTTCTCGTAAAATTAGCTTATACTCACTTTCAATTCCCTGTGCAACAGAGTATTCATTTCCAGAATTGTCTTTTATTGAAATATCATCATCAAAGAAATATTTTAAAGGCGAAAAACCGGGAATATCATCTTTTTCTTCGTCTATTTCGTTTAGTTGTATCCAATATTGATTTTTATCATTACTACGAAGTTCTTTAATTGTAAATTTTACATTATCACAAATTACTGTTTTGCTTATTATTGATTTGTCTTTTATTTTGAAAGTTAAATTTTCTTGATGTTCGGCATTAAATTTTGTTCCGTCTTCAAAACTTATATTTTCTTTGTTTAATAAGTTTTGCAATTTAAAATTATGATTTCCGCTTTTTTCAGAATAAACAATAAATCTGTTTTTTTCTTCCTTTATTAATTTTGTGTTTTTAGGCTGTTTTGATGTTTCAATTATTTTAAAATCAACTTGTTTATTATTTATTGAAATTTCTGAATTATTCAAAACACCATTTATTTCAATAATATTATTGTTTGCAGAATTGATATTAAACTGGTTGTTTTCTTGTTCTATTTTATCATTCTTTTTTACTGTTATCCAAGTTGGTTTTACAAAAACATCATCACCTGCCCAATTGGCTTTTTCTATTTCTTCATAGATATTATTTAATTTTATTCTGTTTTCAGAAATAAAGTTTTGTTCTGATAATTTGATTTTTATTTTTTGTTTATTATTCCAAATTATTAGTGGAATGTCAAAATCTTTTTCATAATCACCTTCAATTGAATAAACACCTTTTTCAATATTCAGAAGTTTAATTTTTGTAGTTTTTGGGATTTCATATAAATTACCAATAATTTTTAATTCAACTAAATTATCCTGCTTTACTTTTGTCCAAGTAGCTTTTATGTCTTCTTTTTTATCAAGTGCTTTAATGGTTGTATCAAGATATTGATAAAAAGGACTAAAAGCATAATAAGCGATAGTTACCATTTCTTCTGGTGAAAAATATTTATTTTTTGGTAATTGTGTGAAATAATGCAACATAGTTTATTTGATAAAAGGGTTATTGTATTGTTCTTGTTTTAATTTTGGTATTTTATTTTCTTCTTTTATTTCAAGTTTTTCAGGCTTTTCGTTTGAAGCCATAACCGCTCTGCTTTTTGCCCATTTTCGCATATCATCAATAACTTCGCTCATTGTTTTTGCAAGTGGATAAGTTTTTTCAATGGCATCTTTTATGTCTTCGTTTGTTAAAGCTTCTCCATTGTCATAAGCCTGAAACATTGCTTCTTTTACTGCTTCTTCCAATTCCGCGCCAGAAAAACCTTTGCTTGTTTTTGCAAGTTCTTCAATATTAAATTTGCTTAAATTAGAACGCCTTTTTTTAATATGAATTTTAATAATATCCTTTCGTTCTTCTTCTGTTGGCAAATCA
>JAYEOP010000332.1 GCA_034723125.1 Bacteroidota bacterium
AGGTTTTGGTTTTATTGGTTAAGTACACTGGGTTTGACCTAGCCCGTTAGAAATCCCCTCATAGCAGGGGATTTCTATTTTATAGAAGATTTGTTTTTATTCAAGAAAATATTAGTATATTGGCTTTAAATTTTATCGTTAAAAAAAAGTTTCTACAATGAATAATCGTATTTTTTATAAGTATTTAATTAGCTTTTTATTATTGTTTATTATTGTTATAAAATCTGCTTTTTCACAGTGGGAACAATTATCTACTCCTAATGGGGAAAGTATTAATAGAATATACTCTGTAAATGATACAAGTCTTTTTGCTATTGGTGGAAATTATAACATTTATCATTTTAATACTAGTTTTGAGAAATGGGAAAATATTACTTTTGATTTAATTGATTTAAAAAATCAAATATTTCCCTCAATAAATTCAATTGATGTTTTTCAGAATAAAATATATTTAACTACAAATAATGGTTTATTTTCAAAAGATTATAATGCTAAAATTTGGACAAAAACAGTATTATCTACAAAACTGGATAAAAATATATCACACATTGAGATAAGTGATAAATATGTAATTGTCATTTCTAATAAAATGTTTTACCTTTCTAAGGATTCAATGAAAAGTTTTAATCAAATATTTCCCGATAAAAATAATGATTGTATTAATTGTCTTTTTGGAGATTTAAAAATAGAGAATGATACTGTTTATTTCTCTACAAATCAAGGAGTTTATTATTCTTCATTAGATACAATAAATTGGGAATTTATTAAAATAAATGATTTGGGTTATGCAATTACTACTTCATTGGAACTTATTTCAAATGATATTTTTGTAGCCTGCCAATTTGGACTTTATAAAGCAAAAAAAACAGATTCTGTTTTTATCAATATTACGGATAGTAATTCCTTTACTAATTTACGATATATAAAAAGAGTGAAATCTACTTTGTTTGTGAGTAATTACTATGGTGTATTTTATTCTAAGGATAAAGGTAGTACTTGGTCTAAATTAAATAAATTGAAATATATAGTTGAATATTATTCTCTTGCAAATTTTAATGATGAACTAATTATAAATTCAATAAAAGGTATTTTTAAATATAATGTTGATAATAAAAGCTTTGGAAAATTTGAAGATGGGTTAAGGAATTATTATATTAGCGATATAACTTGCTATAAAAATAAAATTTTTGCAATAAATTATACTGGAGAAAAATTGTATTGTTCACAAAATAACGGGAGAACATGGATTTCTCTTCAATTTAATGATCGTATTACTTGGGTAAAGACTTTTGACACATTTGTTTATATTGGACTATCAAAAAACAGAATATTAAGAACATCAGTTTCAAATATTGATTTTAAACTGTTTTTAAATAAAACACCTGGAAATGATTTTGCTATTTTGGATTCAAACATATTTATTTTAGCAGGTGAAGATTTTTTATTTTCTAATGATTTTGGAAAAAGTTGGGAGAGAAAAAACAATGGCTTACCAGATACATATTCTAATGACCTTTATTCCTTAACCATCATTGGAAATAAACTTTTTATTGCTATTAAAACAAATGGAGTTTATTTTTCACCTATTGATTCTATTACTTGGCATAAATTTAATAATGGATTACCTTATGACCCAAACCCTCTTCATCATTATCCTACTATGATTAATATGGAAAAAATAGATACATTTTTATATTCTCCTTCAAGTAGTGGTTTATTTCGGACTGCTTTAAATAATCATTATTGGGGATTAATCTCAAATGGTTTACCAAAAAAAAATAATTCATTCAGAGGAGCCCTTGGAGAAATTAAATATTTTGGAAATACAATTTTGATTGTTACATTTTGTGGAGTATATAAATCTGATGATAAAGGTGCAAGTTGGCAAATAATTAATGATGGATTGAATAGTGAAAGACCAATAAACTTTGCATCTAATGATTCATTTGTTTTTATGGGAACGTATGGGAATGGTCTTTGGAGAAGAAATAAATTTGAAATTATTGATACTTCTACAAATTCAATAATTAATAAAAAAGAAGTAAAATCAGTTGTTAAATTATATCCAAATCCTGCAACAGATAAAGTAACAATTAGATTAAATACAAATTCATCAGAGAACTTTTGTTTAAATATTTTTGATATTGCAGGAAAGCAAGTTCTTGCTAAAGAATTTAAAGATGCTAATACTAAAGCTCAGACAATTGATTTAAAAGAATTTAAATCAGGTCTTTATCTCTTTCAAATAGTAGCTGGGAGTAAAGTAATAACAAAGAAACTAATTATTTCTTATTAGTAGTTATTCAGATATGAAAAATATAAATCAAAATTCACGAAAGATTTCATAGGGAAATATTAAAATTGAAGGTTATAACAATGATTTTATAAATGAAATAGTAATATTTCTAATAGAACCTTCCTTAATTCATTCAACATGTTAATACTGAGAAACTAAATTATGGAACTAAAAAACTTGATAAAGAAAAACCGTAGTTACAGAAGATTTAAACAGGAAGTAAGAATGAGTAAAAAACTTCTTTACGAACTAATTGATTTGGCACGATTATCAGCTTCTG
>JAYEOP010000333.1 GCA_034723125.1 Bacteroidota bacterium
ACGGATAAACAAGAAGAAGGACTTAAAGTTAAAAAATAGCAACTAAATGACAGCGAAGCAAATGACCACTAAATGACAAATAAACAAAAAGAAGTACTTAAAGTGCCTAGAGTGCCTAAAGTACTTAGAGTTAAAACTAAAAGCTAAAAACTAAAAACTAAAAGGTTATGTGTTACGGATAAACAAGAAGAAGGACTTAAAGTTAAAAAATAGCAACTAAATGACAGCGAAGCAAATGACCACTAAATGACAAATAAACAGATCCTCCTTCGCTAAAGCTACGGAGGAGAATCTAAACAATTTTTCTTAGTGTTCTTTGCTTGCCCCATAAGGAAGAATGACTGTATCGGGGCGTCTTTGCGAGAAATAAATTTAAACTAAAAAAATATGAAAAAATTTACTCATACTGACAATGAAGGTAAAGCAAAAATGGTGGATGTTGGTCACAAACCCGAACAACTACGAACAGCAATTGCGGAAGGATTTATAAAATTAGATTCTGAAACTGTAAAACTTATCAAAGAAAATAACATAAAAAAAGGTGATGTTCTTACGGTTTCTGAAATAGCAGGTATTCAGGCGGCAAAAAAAGCAAGTGATTTTATTCCTCTTTGCCATCAATTACGGCTTACAAAAATTGATGTAAAAACCGAACTTAAAGAAAATGGAGTATTAGCAAAAAGCAAGGTTAAATGCATTGGACAAACAGGCGTTGAAATGGAAGCACTAACTGCTGTGAGTATTACATTATTAACTATTTACGATATGTGCAAAGCCATTGATAAAAAGATGGAAATTGAAAATATTCGTTTGATTGAAAAAATAAAAGAAAATATTTAATAATAATTTCAACTGATTGTAAATAATTTTAGTAAATTTGATTAAAACTATTAAAGCCTTATACTATGAAAAATAAAAATTTAATACTTGCAATTTTCTCACTTACATTATTTTTTAGTTTTACTGTATCGGCACAAAAAACAGAAAACAAATCTTCATTCTCTTATGATTCCTTCGAGGTAAAAAGTATAAACAATATTATCTCTACTGTTTATGAGCTAATTTCCGGTCATGCAGGAGATAGGGATTGGGTAAAATTCAAAGCATTGTTTTGTTCCAATGCACAATTTACTTCCTTAAAAATAAATGAAAAAGGAAAAGAAGTGTTTTTCAGAGGAGGAATTGATGATTACATTGCTTATCTTAAACCAATTTTAAAAGAGTATGATTATTACGAAAAGGAAACAGGAAGGTCAATTCAGGAATCAGGTAATATCGCTCAGGTTTTCAGCATGTTCGAATCAATAATGCTTGAAGATAACACACCTGAAAATAGAAAAGGTGCAAATTGTTTTCAGTTAATTTATAAAAATAATCGTTGGTGGATTATTAATGTTCTATGGAATAATGAGCCACGTGGGATGTAAATATTTCCGATATTAATTATGAACAAAATAATAGTTTTATCAGTAAATCTATCTACAAATAGAAGTAGAAAATTTCCTCAAAATGAAATTATCATTGAAGAAAATGGTGTAAAAGGTGATGTTCATGCTCAAAAAGGAAACAGACAAGTAAGTTTGATAGACGAATATCATGTAAACAATTTTAAAAAGATAACATCTGCCAGAAATACTGAATTTGGCGAATTTGCTGAAAACATAAGCATTAAAGGATTAGGAAACAAAGTTGTAAGAATATTTGATATTTTTAAAATAGGAGATGTTATCCTTGAAGTTACACAAATCGGGAAAGAATTTCATAGAGAATTTAGTGAAATCGGACATTATGTAATGCCTCGTGTAGGTATTTTTTGCAGGGTATTACAAACAGGGAAAATAAAAAGCGGAGACAATATTGAATATTTCCCCAAAGTTTTTAAAACAACACTAATTACACTGAGTGACAGAGCTTCACAAGGTGAATACAAAGATAAAAGCGGTCCTGAAATAAAAAAGTATCTTGAGAAATTCTTTGAAAAGAAAGATTGGAATTTTGAAATTGATTATAAATTAATTCCTGACGACCCTGATGAGCTTACTTCTCTGGCATTAAAATCAAAAAAAGAAAAATGCGATTTAATAATAACTACAGGAGGAACAGGAATTGGTGAAAGAGATTTTACCATTGATGTAATAAAGCCAATGCTTGACAAAGAAATTCCGGGAATAATGGAATTGATAAGAGTAAAATACGGAATGGAAAAACCAGCTGCATTGTTAAGCCGTTCAGTTGCAGGAGTAATTGACAAGAGTCTCGTTTTTACTTTGCCCGGAAGTGTAAAAGCTGTAAAGGAATACATGACAGAAATAAACAAATCCCTTGAACACTTGGTTTACATGCTTCACGGTATTGATAAACATTGACTTAATTAAAAGTTAAAAACTAATCCTACGGACTTGCTTCGCTTCGAAAGTTGTGAATTCTAAATTTTGAATAAACAAACAAAAAGAAGTACTTAAAGTGCCTAGAGTGCCTAAAGTACTTAGAGTTAAAACTAAAAGCTAAAAACTAAAAACTAAAAGGTTATGTGTTACGGATAAACAAGAAGAAGGACTTAAAGTTAAAA
>JAYEOP010000334.1 GCA_034723125.1 Bacteroidota bacterium
AGGCAATAAATAAAAAAGAATTGTTTGAAACAAATGCAAATGGAACAAAAAATCTAATCGAAGCAATTCTAAAATCCAATAAAAACACACATCTGATTTTTTTGAGTTCCCTATCTGCAAGTGGTCCAACAAACAAAAATAAAGTAAATACAGAATCAGATGAAAATAAACCGATTTCAAATTACGGAAAAAGCAAATTATTGGCAGAAAATATTATAGTAAAAAACAGAGACAATTTTTACTCCACAATTATTCGTCCGGGAATTGTCTATGGTCCAAAAGATAGAGAAACTTTACTGTTTTTTAGGTTAGCGAAATTCGGAATTAATTTACATTTGGGAATTAGTGAGCGACATTTAAGTATGATTTTTGTTGAAGATTTAATTCAGTTAATAATAAAAACCACAATAATAAAAACGAAATCCGGAGAAATATTTTTTGCTTCTGATAATGACACCGGCTACTCGTGGAATAAAATTATGAGAACCATTGCAAAAATTATGAATAAAAAAATATTTACAATTATAATTCCAAAATTTGTTATAAAAATAATAGTATATATTTCAGTATTTTTTGCAAAAATTTTCCATTATTCAACAATGTTAAATTTAGATAAATATAAAGAAATGAAATATCATAACTGGATATGTTCGTCGAAAAAAGCAAAAAAACTATTGCAATACAGTCCTGAATTTTCATTAAAAAATGGATTGGAAAAAACTTATAAGTGGTATAAAGAAAATGATTGGATATAATGAGATTGAATTGACTCCACCGCAGAAACGCAAAGTTCCCTCAAAATCCCTTGCGTCTCCGTGTCTTTACAGTGAACAAAAAAACACCCGATATCACTACCGAGTGTTTAATTCACAAATCATAATTCCTAATTATTTATATGCTCCTTCAAGATAGATTTTTACATTAAGTTCAATTGCTGTAATAGTTAATACATTATCCGCTCCATCTTGCCAAGATAAAATAGGGTAACCATCATTCACAGTTTCTAACTGATCCATATCCCAATCATCATCATTATTAGCATCGTCATTTGGATTAGTCACAAAATCCCAAGCAGTAGTTAATCCTGTAGTGCTTACATCTGTAAATGTATTATAATCTTTCATCTCTGCTGTTGTCTTTGCCGTGGCTGATCCTACTGCATCGGTTGATTGATTGGAAGCTGTGCTGTCAAAAAAATTGTCGTTGTAAGTTCCGGAATAATTATAACCGACAAATCCTTTATCTGTTGGGTCAGTTGCACCTGTGTAAGAAACAGATCCGGTTGAGTAACAATCTTCAACAGTTGAATTATAATTATAACCAACAAAACCACCAAAATATGTAAGGGTACCACTTGAACGGGTTACATCTCCAATGCTGTAACTATTGGTTATTGTTGAAGAAATACGATTAAATCCAACGAGCCCACCTACCTGACTAGTACCAGTAACACTTCCTGTACCGTAACTATTGGTAATTGTAGAACCATCATAATTATATCCAACAAGACCGCCTACCCAATGATTACCATTAACACTTCCTGTGCTGTAACTGTTGCTTACTGTAGATGAATTATTTTCTCCAACGAGACCGCCGACATTATCACCACTACCACTAACACTTCCTGTGCTGTAACTATTGGTTATTGTTGAAGAAGTACGATTATATCCAACGAATCCGCCTACACGCTCACTACCACTAATACTTCCTGTGCTGTAACTATTGGTAATTGTTGAACTATAATTCCATCCAACGAGCCCGCCTACATAATCATTAGTACCACTAACACTTCCTGTACTGTAACTATTAGTTATTGTTGAAGAAGTAAGATTATATCCAACAAGCCCGCCTACATAATAACTACCACTTACAATTCCTGTGCTGTAACTATTGGCAATTGTTGAAAAAAGATAATTATATCCAACAAGCCCGCCAACATAAATATTACCAGTAATATCTATGTTTGTTAATCCTATGCTATCTATTACTGCTCCACTTGCATAGCCAAATAAACCAATATAATCTGTACCTGAATGATTAATATATAATGAATCAATTATATAACATTGACCGTCATATTCGCCTGTGAAGCTTGTTGTATTATTTCCAATTGGTGAGAAACCTAATGTATCACCACCAGAAATATTAAAAATGTCTGTAATAGAAGCATTTATGTCTGCTGTTTGTATGAAGTAATCACCCCAATATGAACTGTTATTTGATAATAATGCTAATTCACAAATATCAGATATTTGATATGGAGCTCCCGTTGTTCCTGCTCCTTTAAGTATCTCGTCATCTGAACCACTCTGCCAAGATAAAATAGGATAACCACTGTTCACTGTTCCTAACTGATCCATATCCCAATAGTCATCATTGTTTACATCATCATTTGGATTAGAAACGAAATCCCAAGCGGAATCCAAACCAACAGAGACCACATATGAAGTATCTGTATATGTAAAAACACATTTCATCTCTGTGGTTGTCTTTGCTGTGGCTGATCCCAGTGCATCGGTTGATTGATTGGAAGCTTCGCTGTCAAAAAAGTTATTATTGAAAGTCCCA
>JAYEOP010000335.1 GCA_034723125.1 Bacteroidota bacterium
AAATTAAAAGCATTGCTGACAGAATTCCTGAAATGTTAAGGATTAAATCCAGAATATTAAATGTTCTATTGGGAAGAAATAAGTGTAACATTTCTGTTACTGTTGCATAAAGAATGCTCAAAAAAACAAATAGAATAATGATAGATTTCCTTTTTTTGAACTCATGAGCTTTCCATAAAAAAAAGAATGTTGTAAGCACAAAAAAGAAAATGAAATGAACCACATAGTCAAGATGAATTTTAAAACCAAATTTTTCAATATCAATTTCGGGAGCTTTAATCTTTGGAATTAAAGTAACTACAAGGATAAAAACTACCCAGAGCCAAAATAAATATTTATAAGTTGATTTTTTGTATAAAAAGTTCATCAATAAAAGCATAAAAAAGTTATTTCAAATATTTGTCAAGCCAAGCAAAAAATTCTCTTTGCCAAAGAACTGCATTTTGAGGTTGTAACACAAAATGAGATTCTTCGGGGAAAAACAATAATTTTGAAGGAACATTATTCAGTTGTGCCGAGTTAAAAGCTTCAAGGCTTTGAGTGTAAGGAATTCTTAAATCATTTCCTCCTGTAATCATCATGATAGGAGTATTCCATTTTTCAACTGCAAGATGAGGTGAAAATTCATAACTTTTTGGTTTTGGATTTTCCCAGTAAGCTCCTTCATAATCTTTATTCACGAAGAAATATTCTTCGGTAGAACCGTACATACTGATAAAATCATAAATTCCGCAATGAGAAATAAATGCACTGAATCTATTTTCATGATGTCCTGCAAGCCAGTAAACGGAATAACCTCCATAACTTGCACCTATAGCACCAAGATTTTTTTCATCAATGTAACTTTCTTTTGCCATTTCATCAATGGCACTAAGGTAATCTTTCATATTTTGCCCACCGTAATCACCACTAATTTGATTATTCCATGCCTGCCCGAATGTTGGTAATCCGCGTCTGTTAGGTGCTACAATTATATAATCGTTAGCTGCCATTATTTGAAAATTCCATCTAAAACTAAAAAATTGACTTACTGCACTTTGAGGTCCTCCCTGACAATAAAGTAATGTAGGATATTTTTTTGTAGAATCGAAATTTGGTGGATAAATTATCCATGTTAGCATATCTTTATTATCAGTAGTTTTTATCCAACGTTTTTCTACTTTACCCATTGTTATTTTTTCATAAATAAAATCATTTGTAAAGCTTAGTTGAGTTTCAGTACCTGCTTTTTTATTGATTTTAAATATTTCAGTTGGCATTGACATCGACATTTTTGAACCTATAATAAAGTCTTCTGCAACTGCATAGGATTGATAATTATGCCTGCCGTTTGTTATTTGTCTTATATCTTTTGTTTCTACATCAATATTATAAATTTGATATGTTGCTTTTGTTCCGCTAATAAAATATATTTTACTTCCGTCTTTTGACCATTTTAAATTTGATGAACTTTGATCAAAACCTATAGTGATGTCTTTATGTTCACCTGTTTCAATGTTAGCAACAATAATTCTGTCTTTGTCGGCTTCAAAACCATCTTCTGCCATGCTTTGCCATACTATTTTTTTATCATCAGGAGAAAAAACCGCTGAACGATCGTAGCCATGAAATCCTTCTTTTGTAAAGTTATCTGTTTTTTTTGTTTTAAGGTTGTAAATATATATTTCGGAGTTGGTAGATTCTGTATATTCTTTCGCTGTCATTTTTTTGCAAGTATAGGCAATTTTATCGCTGTTGTTACTCCAGCTAATTTGCTCCATTCCTCCCCATGGCTGTAATGGTGAATCATATCTTTCACTTTTCATAATATCGATATATTTACCAACATTTCCATCACTATAATTTGCAACAAAAATATGACTGTATTTGTAATCATGCCACTGATTCCAATGACAGTACATCATTTCTTCAATTATCTTTACATTCGTTTCAGGAAGGTCTTTATATTTTTCTGTCGGTAAAATATCAAGTTTTACATCTTTTGTAAAAAGTATATGATGCATATCGGGCGAATATTTAAATCCATTTATTCCACCTTCAATATTTGAAACTTTCTTACAGTTCCTTCCATCAGCATTCATTTCCCAAATTTGAGCATTACTATCTTTTGCAGAAATAAAAGCTATTTTTTTACCATCAGGTCTCCAAATAGCATTCCATTCATTGCCTTCAAAATCTGTTATTTGTGTTACTTCTCCTCCATTCACACTCATTGTATAGAGGTTGCGGTTTCCTTTGTTTGCGTGCAAACAATATTTGCTTACACCAAAAAGAATAGTTTTGTTATCGGGTGAAAGCTGAACTCCACTAACACGACCAAATTTCCAAAGTATTTCAGGAGTAAGCACCCCATTTGCATTTACAAAATCAATAGAATCTTTTTTTGCTTTATCAAATTTTTCAACTTTTTCTGTTTTTTCTTCAGTGTCTTTAAGTTTAAGCGTACAAGAAAACATTACAAAACCACTTATTGCCAATAATAAGAATATTTTTTTCATAATTCAAAATTTTTATTTTTGGCAAAATTAAAGGTAATTTTAGGAATTGAAGAAAGGAATGGGTGAT
>JAYEOP010000336.1 GCA_034723125.1 Bacteroidota bacterium
TTAGCCACGAAGGCTCTAAGACACGAAGAATCACAAAGTATGAAACAATTCATTATGGAATTATTATACTATTGATTTTCTTTATGTTATCACAACTCGACATTTAATAAGTTTCCGAATGTCAATTTTTTATATTCAAATGCGAAACTTTAGTTGAAATAAAATTTTTAAGTTCTGGGATTTTGTGATTGATATTACTTTCTGAAGTAAATTTACAGATATAATTTTATAAAAACATCACAATTTAATAACACACAAATAGCTTAATTATAATATTTTTGCATTTTAAAAAAGAATGCGATTGATGAATAAATAATTATTTAATGGATATTAATCAAAGTTTAAAAAACGCCACAGTAGAAGCATTTAAAGAAATTTTTGATGCAGAGATTAAAGAAAATGTAATTCAAATAGAAGAAACAAATCCCGATTTTGCAGGGGATTTAACAATTGTAATTTTCCCTTTGTTGCGTTATAGCAGAAGGTCTCCGGAAGAAACAGCTAATAAAGTTGGAGATTTTATAAAAGAAAAATTAACAGAAGTAGAAAGTTTTGATGTGGTTAAAGGTTTTTTGAACTTGATAATTGCTGATGTTTATTGGATAAAGTTTTTGAAAAATTTTGATAAAAATTCTATTATAAACAAAACAACTGAACCCAAAAAGATATTGGTTGAATATTCTTCACCAAATACTAATAAACCTTTACATCTCGGTCATATAAGGAATAATTTGATAGGACAATCCATTTCTAAAATTATGGATGTAAGCGGACATAAGGTAATTCAGGCAAATTTGATAAATGACCGTGGAATACATATTTGTAAATCAATGTACGCATGGATGAAATACGGTAAAAATGAAACCCCGGAATCCACTAATACTAAAGGCGATCATTTGATTGGCAAATATTATGTTTTGTTTGAAACAAAATATAAAGAAGAAGTTGAGAAATTAAAAGAAAAGGGTTTTTTAAAAGATGAAGCAGAGCAACAAGCGGAATCTATAAAAGGAGCAAAAAAACTTTTGCAAGAATGGGAGAGGGGTGATGATAAAGTAATAAAAGTATGGAAAAAACTTAATAATTGGACATGTGAAGGCTTTGAAAAGACTTATAAACGAATGGGAATAAGTTTTGACAAAATATATCTGGAGTCTGATACTTACCTTAAAGGTAAGGAAATAGTGATTGAAGGATTGGATAAAAAATTGTTTTTCAGGAAGAAAGATGCTTCGGTTTGGTGTGATTTAAAAGATAAAGGATTGGATGAGAAATTATTGCTAAGGAGTGATGGAACTTCAGTTTACATAACTCAGGATATTGGAACAGCACAAATAAAATATGATGATTATAAAGCTGATAAGTCTGTTTATATTGTTGGAAATGAACAAATATATCATTTTGATGTTTTAAAACTTATTCTTCAAAAGTTGGATATGCCTTATGCTGATACAATTTTTCATTTGCCTTATGGAATGGTTGATTTGCCTGAAGGAAAAATGAAATCACGAGAGGGAAAAGTTGTTGACGCTGATGACCTGATGGATGAAATGACAGAAACTGCCAAAAATTACATTATTGACTCAGGAAAAGTTGATGACCTTGCTGTTGACGAAATAAAAAAATTATCTGAATTAATTGGTTTGGGTGCTTTAAAGTTTTTTATTTTAAAAACGGATATTAAGAAAAACATTACTTTTAATCCAAAAGAGTCTATAGATTTCCAAGGTCATACAGGACCATTTGTTCAGTATTCATACGCAAGAATAAAATCAATATTACGTAAAGCTAAGATATCGGATAGTGAAAAACCTGACTTTAATGAAAATGTCAGTTTGCAAGAAATAGAAAAATCACTTTTGAGAAAAGTTCATAATTTAAACAAAAGTATTTCTGATGCGGAGAAAGAATTTGATCCTTCAGTAATTGCTAATTATGTTTTTCAACTGGCAAAAATGTATAATAAATTTTATCATGAAATTCACATCTTAAAAGAAAAGGATGAAGAACTTAAAAATTTCAGAATTCAGTTGTCAATAGCTGTATCTGAGGTTATAAAAAAGATGATGAGCTTACTTGGGATTGATGTTCCCGAGAAGATGTAGAAATTTGGACATAGAGACGAAGATATTGAGAAACTAAGAGAAGTATTTAGTACCTCTAAGAAAAACGTATATTTTTGACTGTTAGAATATTATGTGTATTTTGTCGCTTGAATCTAATGTCATAAAGTAGTCATTTGATTGTCATTAAATTGTCATTAAGTTACAAAGCCTAATGACAGCTTGGTTAAATGACTATTAATGACAATTGAATGACTTTTACATTCACATCCATTTTAAATTCAAAGCCCAAGTATAATGAGTAATACAAATTTTTCTTAGAGACACTATTTAATAAAATAATCATGCATTTTGTAAGCTGAATTATTACATTTTTTTTTATTTTTTGAAATAATTTAAGAATTAGCCGAATGAAGTATAAAATTTTATATATTTTTGCATTAAATTCAATTGCAAAAAGAAATTTTGTATTTTGATAAAAAAGTTAATTGAGAATCTTT
>JAYEOP010000337.1 GCA_034723125.1 Bacteroidota bacterium
TTTTGATCTGTGGCCTTCGGAAGAAAGCAATACGCAAGTTCGTAAATCTGTACACTGATTGAAAACCTTCGGAAGCAAATTATGAGGAGGTTCAAAAAAACGTACACTGTTATAAAGCCCATTCAGGCAAAAATTAATAGCAAATTGAAAATGTTGTGCTCTGATTTAAAATCATTAAAAAAGAGCAGGAATTGGCAAATTACAAAATATTACCAGATTGGCCCTGCGGGAATACACATTATCGAAACCCAACAATTACATTCACGCTGACCCGCACCACTTGCCACCTTTTGTAATAGATTAAGCGCTTTTACTTCTGCCAACTCTTTACATGGCGACATGGCGGTCAGGTGATGTTTGACGTTGGGCTCTAAGAAAAATTTATAGATGAAACAAAATATTGATATTCAATCGGCAGTACATAATTTAGAGATTCAACTGAATAAAGCATCCAGTCAGTTCTATGAATGGACAGTGCGAGGTCAAGAAAAATCGATTGCCCCAGCATGGATCATTGAAGCATGTTTTTTGCAACTGCTGTGTTTATCTGAACTCCTGAATTTAACAGAATTTCATAAAATGGTGTATAATGAATATACCACAATTAAAGAATCACAATATGGCTTTAACTCTGGGGATGTTGATCCAGATGGAGATCCGTACTCAACAGTGATAGGGCGTATTAGGTGCTTTAGCCGAGCATTAATAAATCTATTCCCTGAAGATAAAATAACTACCGTTAGAAAAGATTTATTGCAAATAATCCGTGACATACATTACGTGATAACAGATAGCGCAGTATTTCAAAATCCCCCAAACAATGAAAACGATGTTCATCTCAGAATTGAAGCTGTTTTAAAGTGTGTATTTCCTGACCTAAAGCATAAGCCAGTTCTTACAAAACAAATAAAAAATTTCATTCCAGACACAGGAATACCGTCTCTCCAAACATTGATTGAGTATAAATATTTATCCAAAAAAGCTGATGTAGGAATTATAGCAGACCAACTATTAGCTGATACTCGTGGGTATACTGCAAATGATTGGTCCCGTTATTTATATGTTATCTATGAAACAAATCGGTTTCGAACGGAATCTGATTGGAATCTATTCCTGAGAGAAGCTGAAGTTTCACAAAACACAACCATAGTTGTTTTAGGTGGTGAACAGCCATCTAAAAAAAAATAGCTCAAACGTTGGGCTTCAAATAAATTATCTTAACAATACTAAGAAAGCATGAAACAAGATGATGCTCGAAAAATTCTCCAACAAGGGCATAATGTATTGCTTACTGGTGCCGCTGGAAGTGGGAAAACATATTTACTTGAATCGTTTGCTAATTGGGCAAGAGACCAAAAAAGCAAAGTTTCAGTCACTGCGACTACAGGTTTAGCCGCAACAAATATTAATGGTACAACTATTCACAACTGGAGTGGCATTGGCGTTAGAAACCAAACACAATTAGAAGATAAAGATACAATACGCAATATTGTGAATAACATGTTGCCACGCTATCAACAGGCCATTAAAAGAACAGATATTTTAATCATTGACGAAGTTAGCATGTTGCATAGTTACCAACTTGAAGCAATAGACAAAATAGTCAGGGGGGTGCGTGAGAATCAGAATTTATTTGGAGATATGCAAGTTGTTTTATGCGGCGATTTTTTTCAACTATCCCCAATAACACAACGAGGTGAGCAATTACACTTTATCATAGAATCCACTGCCTATCAAAATGGAAAATTCGAAGTTTGTTACCTTGAAGAATTCTATCGCCACAACAAAGATGATTCTCTAACAAAGCTATTAAATGCTATCCGAGCAAACAATTTTACTCGTATTCATTGGAACATTCTAAACAGTCGGATAAATAAGCAATTACACGCATCAACAATAACCAAAATTTGTACAACTAACAAGCAAGCTGACGATATTAATAAAATTCACCTTGATGAATTACCTGGCGACAGTAAAGAATATATTCAGCAGAGTGAAGGTGAAGGTCAGCCGATGCGGGAACTATTAAAAATATGTAAAAACAAAGTGGTACCACAATTGTACCTTAAAGTTGGGTCAGTTGTCATGTTTAACAAAAATGAGCCAACAGGCAAGTATTTCAATGGAAGTTTGGGTAAAGTAGTTTCATTTAGTGACGATGGTTGGCCAAATGTCCAACTAAACGATAAAATTGAAGATGAACAAATTGTGCCGGGTAAATTACTAAATGACATTAAATTTACAGATTTCTACACCGAAGATGAGAATGGGCAAAGATTAGCAACAATAAGACAACTACCGCTGAAACTGGCATGGGCTATTACTGTACATAAAAGTCAAGGAATGACAATTGACGCTGCAAGAATTGATCTGTCAAATACTTTTGCAGATGGTCTAGGGTATGTCGCATTATCAAGAGTGCGAAGTATACAAGATTTATCAATAACAGGAATAAATAATAGAGCTGTTAGAGTTAATCAAATAGCATTAAGTCTTGAAAATCGTTTACAGGAATTATCAGCACGAACACAAAATCTTATACATGACGATGAGAA